>DASWYH010000442.1:0-7826 GCA_036405095.1 Gemmata sp.
GCGCGGCCGGTGAGCTTATTGTTCGGCTCAGTCAGAGGCGACGCGATGGACGACACGCGAGATCCACTCGACCCACACACCGTCCACGACAGGGAGTCGTTCTTCGCGTTCGTCCGGGCGCTGGCCGCAGATCGGCGCGCATCCGTTACTGCGGAACGGCAGGCACCGAACAACCCGTCCGGGCCGCAGGCAGGCGGGTGGGAGAACGCCACGATCGAAAGCTTCCTAGGGGCAGCTCTCGCGTGGGCCGAAGACACCGACATGGGCGTCCGCCAGGGGCGGTTGCCGGTCGAACCGTCGTGGCGAGCGTTCGCCGTCTTCCTGCATTGCGGTAAGATTTACGAATAGGTGTGCCCAACAGAGACAGCCGAACCGGTCGCTGCACCTGACCGCCGCTCACTCGTACTTTTCCGCTTCACCTGTTTCACGGTCGGTGATTGGTTCCCCGGCGGCCGGTGAGCTTATTGTTAGGTGCATATGGCGACGGAAGCTCTAGATCGAGACGTTGAACGGCTTGTTGAAGCCGTCCAAGTGCTTGCGTCTGATGTCCAGGCAGCCGCAAAGCTCTCCGAGATGAGGGATACGCAGTTCTCTCGCAGAGCGTATATCAGGGCTGCGTTCGCCTTAGTCGAGGGCAACATCAATCTCATGGCTGAGGTGATCCTCGATGCCTCAAGCCGAATGGAAGTAGGACTTGCGCCGAAGGAAATCGAAATTTTGCGTCAAGAGAGGCACACCTCGGACGAAGCCGGCTTACCCGTCGTTCGGGTCAAGTTTGTGCCAATTCGCGATCGGATAGCGCCGGTTTTCGAGATGTTCTCAAGGCTCTTTGGTAAGTGCTTCAAGCTGGACAAGTGTGCTGCCGGATGGGTCGATTTCACAACTGCCATCGAACTCCGTAACCGGATAAGTCATCCGAAGAATGCTGCGAGCTTCACGATCGATGACTCCGAACTGGATGCTGTCGAGCGAGCGAGGCAATGGTTCGCTGATAGCGTAGAGGTTTTGCTGAAGCAGTGCGATTGATCGTTTGCTGAGAATTGCGGCACCTAACCCGGCGCTGCACCTGACCCGGCCAGGCTGTTCGGATTGCATTGCTCCCTGCGACGTGGCCGGGCAGGTGAGCTCATTGTTCGGCACCCCGAGGGCCTAGCGGATGGCGACGCGCAAGACAGGATCGCGTCTGCTCGTCGTCGACGGGGTGACGTACCGCTGGCGGATACGCAAGCGAGCGACGCACTCACAAGCGGACTACGGTTGCGGTACGCTGCACGTCGCGGTGGAACTGGCCGAGCAACCCGGCACGGTGCTCGTGCTGCACACCGACCGACCGCACCCGGCCGACTGGAACACACGACAGGTCGTTCCGGTACGCCCGGCGGACGTGGTTGGCTGGGTTCGTGAGGCGCTCACCGCTGGGTGGGTGCCATCCCAGCCGGGATCGCAGTTCATCCTTCATAGTGTCGGTGGCCCGAGCCCCGAAGAAGCCGAACCCGGCGCTGCACCTGACACCGCCGGCTGACTTGTGACGCACCGCTCATCCAGTGATGGCGGTGCAGGTGAGCTTATTGTTCGGCGGGTAAAGAGGTGATGACGATGCGCTTCAAAATCGTTCTTCTCAAAAAGTTTCGTGACGATATGAATCGCATTCCCCCGCCGTCAATTGCGCGCCCCCAAGCCATCGATCTGCTAAACTGTTGTGACGAAATGGTTAAATTATTCACAGACATTGGCAACATGACTCAGCATTTTCTGGCGAACCACTGGGAGTACACATACGACCCCAATTCCGATACGCTCACTTTCGAGTACCCCTCCCGCGAGTCAGATCCGAGCAGGGACGAAATCTACGAAGCGCTCCTTGGGGCAGTTCCGAGAGCGAATCTGAACCAGTACATCCAGTTCGGCATCATCCAGCTCGATCGCTAGCGCAGAGCACAAACGGGCTGGTGAGTCCGCGTCGGGCGCCGAACCAGGCGTGGCCCCGGACATCGCCGGCGGATTTGTGACGCACCGCGTCTTGGGGGGGCGGTGCGGGTGAGCTATTTGTTCGGCGGCCGGAGGGTTTCGTGGAGTGGCTGACCCGACCCCTGACTGCCGATGGCGCGGTGCGGGCAGGGCCGCTCGACCCGGCCCGACTGGCCGACGCCGATCTGCGAAACATCTGCTTGCGGATGCACGCCATCCTCAACACGGTCGAGATGCTGCGGTGCGAGGGGCGGTTGCTTCCGGTCAGGCTGTTCGACGCCATCGACACGCTGGCGGGTCTGGTGCGGCACGGCCCCCAACCGCGGCTGGCGGACTGGGCGAGCATCATCAGCGAGTTCGGGGCGTACTACGGTCTGGCCGGGGCCGGGGCCGGGCCGATAGCCGTCGAGCCGGCGTGCTGGCGGCAGGCGTTGTCGCTGGTGGGGGCTCCAAACGCCGAACCCGGCGCGGCACCGGACACCGCCATCTGATCTGGGACGCACCGCTCATCCGGTGATGGGCGGTGCCGGTGAGTTTCATTGTTCGGCGGCGGAGGCAGAGACAGATGCGACCGGTGTACCTCCGGCGTGACTATGAACAGTGCCTGCTGTCGCTCGGCGGGCACGATTACCCGACCGATTACCGCTGGCTTCGGGCGCATGGGTTCCGCAGCCTCACCCCGTGGCACTGCCTGGACGACGCCGACCGAGCGGCCGGGTTACGGCGGGAGTTCGTTGCCGAAGTCGGTGGCGGGTCGATCCCGGTTCGAGATTTCCTCCCGTTCGCCGAAGCCCAACACGTGGACGAGGTGGCGGGGTTCGTGCTCGCGAGTGGGGCCGTCACCGTACAGGTGTGCGTAGCTCACCTGACGTGGCGAGGTCGGGCTGAGTCGCCTGGCTGGCCGACCTACCAACTCTTCTCCAACGTGTGGGAGTGGCTGTCACGGGTCTGTGCCGAGTCGCGCGAGTGGTGCTCGCCCGAGGAATTGGCGGACTTGACCGCAAACGTCATGGACTGAACAACCGGGCCGAACCCGGCGCTGCACCGGACCGCGTATAGTGCGTTGTTTCCAGCGCCGATCGCGGCGTGCGCGGCCGGTGAGCTCATTGTTCGGCCAGCAGAGGGCGCATCGGTGGGCGAAGACGTCCCAATCATCCTGCTGTCCGGCATGGCGGCAGACGAGCGGCTGTTCGAGGCGCAGGTGGCCGCCTTCCCGAACCTGCGGGTGCAGTCGTGGGTGCCGCCCTGGCCCGGCGAGTCGCTCCAGGCGTACGCGGCCCGGATCGCCCCGATGGTCGATCCCGGCCGGCCGTGCATTGTGGGCGGGGCGTCGTTCGGTGGTGTCGTGGCTCTGGAACTGGCCACCCACATCCCCACCCTGGCGTGTATCCTGATCGGCAGTGTCCGCTCGCCGGCGGGGCTGCCGTGGCGGTGGCGGCTGCTCCGCCCGGTTGCTGCCCTCGGCCCCGACGCGCTGCGGGTGCTGGCGGTGTGCGGCGCTCGCCTCGGCTGGCTGCTGTCGCCCAGCACCACCCGCCGGCTCGCCCGGTTGTCGCGGCCTGGGGCGGGGTTCGTACGGTGGGCCATGTGCGCCGTGGTCCGGTGGCGGCTCAGCCCGGCCACCCGGCGAGTGCGGGTGTTCCACATCCACGGGGAGGCCGACCGGGTGCTGCCGGCCCGGTTGGGCCGCCCGGATGTTGTGGTGCCAGGTGGTTCACACGCGCTGTCGCTGTTCAGCCCGGCGGCGGTCAACGAGTTCGTCGCTGGGGTGGTGCGCGTGGTCGCCGAACCGGGCGCGGCACCGGACCGCGATAAAATACGCACTGGGTGAACCGTCTCGCCGGTCCTCGCGCCCGGTGAGCGCATTGTTCGGCGGCGGAGAAGCGTTCCGCGAAGTGAGGTGCAAGGATGCTGTTGTTCATCACGTGTTGGGTCAGCGTGGCGGCGTGCCAACTTCCGGATGTGGAGTACACCGCGCCGGCTTACGCCGAAAGGAAGAGCCGTGGGCTCCCGGTGACGGCTCAACTGAAAGGGGCCGCGCTCGTCTGGTGCGTCCGGGGCGGGATGGAACCATCCCAAATCCAGCGGGTGTTCGGCTCGCCCCTCTTGGTCAGTCGCTTCCGAGGTGGACCGGAGGAGTGGTGGTATCCGGCGTTGGGAGTCACGGCCTACTTTCCGGCGAGGCTGTTCCGACCGGCCCGACCGCTGACGCCGGAGCGGGTGCGTGGCGGAATCTACTGAGGTCACCGGCACCGAACCGGGCACTGGGCCCGACCCGGCATGATGCTGACGGGAGTCACGATTGTCGCTTGCAGGTCCGCACAAGCCGGCCGAACCGGGCGCGGCACCGGACCGCGTATAGTGCGTTGTTTCCAGCACCGATCGCGGCGTGCGCGGCCGGTGAGCTTTATGTTCGGCCGCAGAGGGAGCAGCGTGGACGAGCGCTTGCCGGAGGATGTGCTGTTCGACTTCCTGATCGCCAACTTGGGCGGCAGTGAGGCCGACATCCGGCCGCTGATCGTGGATCACCCGGACTCGACCCTGTTGTGGCAGGGGGCGTATCCACCGGACGTGGCGGCGGCACTCGCCGAGTCGTATCAGGGGATGGGCATCGCCCGCGTCGAAGAGGGGCCGGACCGGGTGCTGCTCCAGTCGAGTGCCACCCCGATCCCGCTCGCGGTGGTGCGCGTCGGCGGGGAGTGGCGGGTAGACGCCTCGCCCATCATCGCCTTCCGCAAACGGGCGTAAAGGCAGGCCGAACCGGGCGCTGCACCGGACCCGGCCGTTTGATTTGTTTTTCACAGCTCATCGGGTGGGGCCGGGCCGGTGAGCTGATTGTTCGGCCGCAGAGGGCTTACAGCGTGGACCAGCCGTCGCTCGAACCGGTGGTGCAGCGGCTGACCGCGTGGCGTGCCGAGGTGGTCGAGCGGCTGCGGTCCGGTGACCAGTCGGCACTCGCCCTGAAGCGCGCCCTGGACGCCGCGCTCCGCTGGCTGGCGATCGCTGAGCGGTGCCCGCTCCCGGCCGGCGGCGAGGCCGTGGCCCTTCCGGCCCCCGGCGACTTCGCCCCGCTCGGCGAGTACCGGGTGGTCTGGGACGTGGAGACCGAGGACCGGCGGTGCTGGCGGGAGGTGGCACGTGCGGCTCCAGGCGACGTGTTGGTCCGCCTGGGACGCGATGAGCAGGCCGAACCCGGCGCCGCACCGGACCCGGCCCCGTAGTTCGTTTTGCGCGGCCCGCCTGCTTGCCGTTGTTGCGGTTGGTTCCGCGGCCGGGCCGGTGAGCCGTTCGTTCGGCAACCCGGGGCGGTGCGTGGAACGAGCTTCGAGGCATGACCGATTGGCTTCGTTCGTCTCCCGAGCGCGAGGGCTCATCGATCTCGCTCGCCCGATGACCACTTCCCTCTTGCGCGTCCTTGACGCGCTCACACCCGATGAGGTCGAAGAACTCGGTAAGTGGGAACTCGACAAGCCGAAGTCTGAGGCCATTGTGGACCGATTGACCACCCAACTCGGCGAGCATCGACCGGTGGTCCGCGAAACGCTCAGCCGTTGTCTGCAATTCGATGTTTGGGGCGACTACCTACCGCGCTCCGAACTGTGTGAGCGGACGTACCGGCAGTGCGGAGAGAAGGACGCGGACATTGAGAGGGCTCTCGGCTGCCCGCCAAAAGTGTTTGCGTTCGTGGACCATTTTGTGGTGCAGTTGTGGCAGCCGGATCAAGAGGGTTACAGCGATCTGATCATCGAAGATGATCGATGGGGAGCAATTTGCGAGGGGTACTTGGCCGCGAAGGGGCGAGCCTTCCCGACCACACTGTCTCTACTGGAGGCCACCGTTCGGCAGGGGTGGCCAAAGTGGCCGGTGCTTTGGAAGTGGTTTTAGTCGCGCGCCGAACCCGGCGCGGCACGCGGACCCGGCCACGTGGTCTGTTTCTCATTGCTTCCCGGGCGTCCGTGTTGCGTCTTGGTGTCGCGGCCGGGCCGGTGAGCGGGATGTTCGGCCCAGGAGAGACGGAGCCATGCGCCAGCCGCTCCTTCTTGAAGTGGGTTACTGGTGCGGCATCGATCCGCTCCTACCACATCCGCGACGCCTTGTTCGCCCCGGTTGGCGCAGGATAGATCGAGCACGGATCGTCCGCTACCTTCGGGGTGGCGCGACTCTGTTCGGCGGGTGTGCCTGCTCGCACTGCCGGTTCGGTTGCTTTCCGCCGGATGAGGAGGGCGACTGTCCGGAGATGGGCGGGCGCGATCTGACGGACGGTGTGTGGATGTGGCCCGAGGGATTGGCCCACTACGTCGAGTGCCATGCCGTGCGGTTACCCGACGAGTTCGTTTCGACGATGGAGTCACACGGGTGGGAGCCTCCGCGACCTCCACAGCTCCCGCCCGCAACCCGTGCGGCGCTGGCGTCGGAGCGTGGCGGGAAGATCGCGAACGTGTGGTTCTGGAAATGGTGGTCGTGGCGCCACGCCGGCCCCGTGTTCTGGTGGTAGTCTCGGAGCCGAACCCGGCTCCGCACCGGACACCGCCCGCGGATTCGGGGCGCATCGCCCATCCGGTGGTGGCGGTGCCGGTGAGCGTATTGTTCGGCCGCGGAGAGGTACGGATGGACGGTGAAACGCCCCAACCCGGCGGGCACGAGCAACGGGACCCGGACCGGCGCCCGCCCGCGCGAGCGCAACACGAACGGGAGCCCAGCGCGCCGCGGCGGCGCAGGCGCCGCGGACCCGATGGCCTCACCCCGAAACAGAGGGACGCCGCGGCCCGGTGGCGCGCCCGCGCGGCCGGGTTCGTTCTGCTTTTGGCCTGGCTGGTTGTCGCGGCGATGGATGCGATCGCGCTGCGAATGGCGATCGCCTACGCAAGCGGCGCGTGGCGCGCGGCCCCGAAGGATATCTGGGCGTGGGACGAATGCGGTGCGTTCTTCCTCTGGGCGTCGGCGGTCCTCGTCCCCGTCTGCGCGCTCGGTATCGCCAGCGCCGTGCGGCTGCGCCGGCTCCGCGGGCGCCAGGCGGCAATCGTCTCCGCGCTGGTTCTGTTCCCGCTCGCCCTGGTTGGTAGTATGATGTGCCCGATGCTCTGGATCGCTCCCGTCGCGGTTTTCGTGATACTGAACGACTCCCAGGTCCGACGGGTGCTCCGGCCCGCGGGTCCGCCGATCCGGGCCGAACTCACAGACGACACACCGGACCAAGTGCCCGACGACCAGGAACGGGTTCGTGAGTTGCGCCGCGCGGCCCGTCGGCGGGTTGCTCTCCCGGCCACGGTGATGCTACTCGTGGCCGTGCTCGGTATGGCCAGTGCCGGCGTGTTCATGTATTTGTCCCTCTCAACGGACCCGGTGCTCAAGTCCGGGGTACTGGGCCTGCCGGTCGCCTGGGTGCTGGGGGCGCTCGGGCTGTTATGGTGCGGGTTCGTCGGTTACGGGGCCTGGGAGCTGGACCGTTTGGGGAACTACTGGATCGCGAAGACGGCCGTATGGGTGGCCGTTGTATCGGTCTTCATCCCGCTGTACGTGCCGTCACTGATCGGGACCATCGCGGCCCTGGTCACCCTCAATGACCCCGCCGTGCGCGCGGCGTTCTCAACGGGCAATGGGCGGGCGCGCGAGGTGCACCTGGAGGATTTCGCCGCCGGGCGCCAGCGCCGCACCGCCCGGCGGGCGCGCTACGATTGAACCCGCGCGCCGGACCGGAACCGGCCATCGGATTTCCGTAGTTTCAGGTGGTCCGTGAACCGGCACAGGCGAAGGGCGTGCCGGGTTCGGAAAGCTCTGCGAAACGTCCTTCGCTTCTTACCGACCACTGACCACTGACCACTGACCACTGACCACTGACCACTGACCACTGACCACTG
>DASWYH010000443.1:0-1736 GCA_036405095.1 Gemmata sp.
ACGGCCGTCATCGGGGTGGACTTCAAGGCCAGCGAGATCCGCGAGGGGTGAAATCCGGGCGCGGGGTTGAACCTTTCGCCCCCGCGCGCCATCATTACCACGCACAGGCGTGCAGGCTGAGGTTCAGGTTCCGGTTCAACCGCGGCCAGGAAGAGTATGGGTTCGAATCCCATCCCCGCCACTCCCTTCGGGAAGGCGAACAGGCAAGCAGGAAAACGGGCTCGAAGATATCGGCCCGTTTGTTCTGTTTGCCCTTCGCCTGTGATCCAGGGCGGGGTAGCCCAACGGTAGAGGCGATACGGCTCACCCCAGATTCAGGTTGTCACGCCAGGTTCAGTACCCGTGCCGAGGTGTTCAATCGACGATCGGCTGCCGAACAAGGATTACTGGTTCGAATCCAGTCCCGCCCGCTTCTCAGGAGCCATCCGGGCGGGTCGCCTAACGGCAAGGCACTTGTTCATCATGTTCAGAGCCGACGACCGGACACAGTGAACACTCCCTGAGACGGCACGTAACGCGGGTAAAACCGGTTACACCAAGCCCCGGTCGAAAGGCTACTTCGACCGGGGCGCTTTTTTGCACACGCACATGACCGACCGCGAGTTCGCTATCGACATCGTGCGCACCCTCCAGCGGGCCGGGTTCACCGCGCTCTGGGCCGGCGGGTGCGTGCGCGACGAGTTTCTGGGGCTCGCCCCTGCCGATTACGACGTGGCCACATCGGCCCGCCCGGAACAGCTCCGACCGCTGTTCCGCAAGCGGAACGAGATCGGCGCGCACTTCGGTGTGGTGCAGGTGATCGGCCCGAAGAAGGGTGACGGCACCTGGCACACGATCGAGGTCGCGAGCTTCCGCTCCGACGGGGCGTACACCGACGGCCGGCGCCCGGACACGGTCACGTTCTCGTCGCCCGAAGAGGACGCCCGGCGCCGCGACTTCACCATCAACGGCATGTTCTCCGACCCGCTCCGGGGTGAGCTGCTCGACTTCGTGGGCGGGCGGGCGGATCTCGACGCGAAGGTGCTGCGCGCGATCGGCGACCCGTTCGCGCGGTTCACCGAGGACAAGCTCCGCATCCTCCGCGCCGCCCGCATGGCGACGCGCTTCGGCCTGGCCATCGACCCGGTCACGCGCGCCGCCGCGCAGCGGATGGCGCCCCAGGTGAGCGCGGTCTCGGCGGAGCGGATCGCGGAGGAGTTGCGGAAGCTGTTCGCGCACCCGAACCGCGCCCGCGGGCTGGCACTGCTCGCGGAGTTGGGGCTGATCGAATCGGTGCTGCCGGAACTGAGGGAGTCCGTGGGGCGGGCGGGTGCAGTGCTCACCGCGCTGGGCGAAACAGGGGAAGACCCCCTCCCCTTCCCTCTCGCGTTCGCCGCGGTGCTTCACGCGGTCGGGAACCCGACCGCGGAGCGCATCGCCGAGCGGCTCAAGCTCTCGAACGCCGAAACCGAGCGCCTCCTCTGGCTCGTCGGGAACCAAACCACGCTCGCCGGCGCCGAGGCGCTGCGCGCCAGCAAACTCAAACCGCTTCTGGTTCACCCCGGCATCGGGGAGCTGCTGACCCTGTCCCGCGCGCTGGCGGTCGCGAGCGGGGACAGCCTCGCGGGCGTCGAGTTCTGCGAGCGGGTGCTGCGCGACACTCCGCCGGGGGAGCTGAACCCGCCCCCGGTCCTCACCGGCGAAGACCTGATCCGCCGCGGGCTCGCCCCCGGCCCCACGTTCAAGCGCTTGCTCGA
>DASWYH010000444.1:0-5257 GCA_036405095.1 Gemmata sp.
TGCGCGGCCGACCGCCCGGATACACCGGGATGTGCGGTTCGATTAACACCCACTGCTCATCGCTGACGTCGCTGGGGTAGGATTGAGTTCTCATGAACCATTTTACCCACCCCAATCACCCCTTATGGGACAGTCACTTAGCCGTCTCGCGCACTCGCCTGCGGATATGCGTGATTTATTGAAAATCGTTTTCAATGCACCACAAACACGGGCAATGATCTTCTCGCTGATTGCACGAAGCAACGACGTAACCGGCCCCAGGTATCACCGCACCGATCCGCGCGCATCCACCGAAGCACAATCCGCACACCCGGAGCCCACCTCATGATCGGTGCAATCGCCGGCGACGTGATCGGATCGGTTCACGAGGGCGCGGCCACCAAGACCACAGACTTCCCCCTGTTCGTCGAGGACAGCCGGTTCACCGACGATACGGTTCTTGCGGTCGCCGTCGCCGAGAAGTTGCTCCGCGGCGGCGACTACACCACCCTGTTTCAGCAGTACTTCCACCAGTACCCGCTGGCCGGGTTCGGTGGCAGCTTCATCCGCTGGGCCGGGTACGCCCAGCGCGAGCCCTACAACAGTTGGGGCAACGGGTCCGCCATGCGCGTTTCCGCAGTCGGGACCGTGTTCGACACGCTCGACGAGGTCATGGAACACGCCAAACAGAGCGCCGACCCCACCCACAACCACCCCGAAGGCGTGAAGGGCGCACAGGCCACCGCGGTTGCCATTTTTCTCGCGCGCACCGGGAAATCCAAAGACGACATCCGGGCGCACCTTGAGACGACCTTCGGTTATAACTTGAGCGAGAAACTCGACGACATCCGCCCGAAATACAGCTTCGATGTGTCGTGTCAGGGGTCCGTGCCGCAGTCGATCATCGCGTTTCTCGAATCGAGCGATTACGAAGGCGCGGTGCGCAACGCGATCTCGCTCGGCGGCGACGCGGACACAATGGCGTGCATCGCGGGCGGCATCGCGGAAGCGTTCTACGGTGGGGTGCCGGATCACATCGCCGCGCCCGCGCTGGAACGGCTCGACGGTCGGTTGCGCGCGACCGTGGACGAATTCACGCGGACCTTCGGACACAAGCTCTGGCGCTGAAGCACCGGGAAAATACCCATGATCGTGACCGATTCCGTCCTCGACATCGACACGCCCACCGGGCCGATGCGCACCTACTTTTACACGCCCGCCGAATCGGGGCGGGCGCCCGTCCCGCGCCCGGGGCTCGTGCTCTACTCCGAGATTTTCCAGCAAACGCCACCGGTGCGCCGGCTCGCGCTCAATTTCGCGAGTATGGGGTATCTGGTGGCCGTCCCGGAGGTGTACCACGCGCACGAAGCCCCCGGGTGCGTGCTCGGCTACGACGACGCGGGCAAGAACCGCGGGAACGCGCTCAAACAGATTATCCCGATGAGCGACTTCGACGCCGACGCACGCGCCGTTGTCGATGCGCTCACGGGGCACCGCGATTGCTCGGGGAGCGTCGGCGCGGTCGGCATCTGCCTCGGTGGCCACCTCGCCTTTCGGGCCGCGCTGCTGCCCGAGGTGAAGGCCACCGCGTGCTTCTACCCGACCGACATACACTCCGGCACGCTGGGAAAGGGCGGAAGCGATTCGCTCGCCCGCGCGAAGGACATCACGGGCGAATTACTGATGGTGTTCGGGCGGCAAGACCCGCACGTGCCTCGGGAAGGGCGGCGGGCGATCTACGACGCGCTCACGGACTCTGGGGTGTGGTTCACGTGGCACGAGTTCAACGCGGCGCACGCTTTCTTGCGCGACGAGGGCGAGCGCTACGACCCGAGCGCCGCCCGCGCCGCGCTGGGGCTGGCCGCCGACCTGTTCCGCCGGGCGCTGTAGTTGCTTTTGCGGGTCAGACCTTTCCGGCCGGCGGTTCTGCTGTGCGGATTAGATTCCGAAGGGTGCCACACCGACGAAGAAACTCGTTACACAGAACCGCTTTGTTTCAGTAGTCTTTGGCTCAAAGTCGGGCCATCCGCTCACAAACCCAATACGAGGTCCACGACCCAGCACCCGCGCACGTGCGGCCCTTCACCTCGGCAGTGGGCGAGGATGTCGTCGGAATCGCAACCCGCATCCTGAAGCGCGTCCGCCAGAATCGGCATCGCGCCGAAGTCGCGCGACTCGTACATCTGTCGCGCGAGGGCAACTGCGGTTTCGGTGCGCCAAGTGGGGGCAAAGGGGGCCGGGCGGAACGGGTTCCCGAAGATGTCTCGTAAGCTGAGGGTTAATTCGCTCGGTGCAATCTCGGCGAGGCTGCGCCACGAGTTCATGTCAGGAAAATGCTGCAGCCCCTGCGCGCTTTGTACGGCTGCGAGCAAGGCAAAGTGGCGAGCCGATTGATGTCTTCCGGCCTCCGTCCGGATAATAGCTCTCAATGCCTGGTACACCCGTGTTCCCGCGCTGTGCAGTTCGTCCGCGGTCGCTTGGTTGTCGGCGTGCTGTTCTGCGATGCCCACCACGTCCCACAATTCCGCAAGATCGACCCGATTCCAACTCGCCCTTACCGCAGCGACCACACACAGTCGCAACTTCCTCTCGGGCGGCCGTCCGCGCAAGTAGTGCATCAGGGCCGTCGGATTCTGGCACGCGAGCCATTCCTCTTCGGTCATCGGTCGCCCTCAAATGGCTTCCGGGCCGCGCTCGCCGGTGCGGATGCGGATGCAGTCCTCCAGCGGCAGGATGAAGATCTTCCCGTCGCCGATGCGGCCCTCCGGGCCGGTGCGGGCCGCGTCCATGATCGCGTTCACGGTCGGTTCCACGAAGTCCTCGTTCACCGCAATCTGCAACTGCACCTTGCGGAGCATGTTCACCGTCAGCTCGTGCCCGCGGTAGACCTCGGTGTGACCCTTCTGGCGACCGAAACCGAGCACGTCCACGATGGTCAGGCGGAACACCTCGACCTTGTTCAGCGCCTCTTTGACCGCGTCGAGCTTCGACGGCTGAATGATTGCGAGGATGAGTTTCACGAACTGGTCCTTCCAGGATCGGGGTCCGCCGCGAGGAGCCGGTTGATCTCGGCGATGCGGGCCGGGTACTCGTAGATCAGCGACTGGTACAGCGAAAAGATGCCGGTGTGCGACGGCCCGGAGAGCAGCCGCCGGTCGGGCTCCGGGCCGTACACGTGGTATAGCTCCTTGATCCACTCCGTCACCGCCTCGACCGTGAACGGGCGCCCCTCCTTGGCGTACACGTCGTTCGCGTGAACGATCCGCTCGGAGATGTATTCGTCCCGCGTTCCCGGGTAGCGGATCTCGCCGAACAGGAACGGGAACATGGTGACGCCCGTGCGCGCGAGTCCGAAAAAGGTTACCTCCTCGGGCTTCAGGTCGTAATCGCCGAGCACCTCTTCGCGGGCTTCTCGGATGCCCGCCTTCCACGGGTCGAAGTGCCCTTCGGGGTTCGCGTCGATGGTCGGGTGACCGGTGCCGCTCACCGCCGGGACGCGGTGCCTGTCGTTGAACTCCGCGTTCCCGCCCACCAGCTTCCCGCGCCGGGTCATGAAGATGTGCCCGTCCTTCGTGACCACGGACAAGTTGATGGCGAGCGGGTTGGCCAGTTCGGACCCCTCGAAGTCGTTGTGTTCGCCCGCGAACGCCTCGCGGATGGTGCGCCGGTCGCGGGCGAACTGGTGGATCGCGAAGTGCGTCACCTGTGTGGCGAAGTAGTTCGTCACCGCGGTGCGCAGGATCAGCGGGTACAGCTTCTCGTGTTCGCCATCCGTTAACCCGGTCCCGGCGAACACGACGCGGGGCTGGTCGCGGTTCTCGAACGGAATCCCCCGGCGGGCGGTGTCCTGTTTGCGCCACCGGAGCCAGTCCTCGGTCGTGTCCGCGAGCAGTTCGGGGACGATGTGCCGGTCCTTCGTGCTGGTGCAAACGATCCCTTCGGGGAACGTGTACCGGGTGGTGCCGTCGCCCCCGCCGGGGAGCAGGACCACGTTCAGCGCGATCCTGCCGCGGGTGAACCGCGGGTAGTCCGGAATGGGCACCGATGTCGGTGGCGCGGGCCACCCGCCGGCGAGGACGGCATCAAGAGCCTTCACCAGCTCCGCGGCCGTGTACCGGCGCGCCGGGGTGTGTTGGAGGCACCCGAGAACCACCTGATCGAGCGCGCCGGTCACCGCCCGGTTGTAGCGACTCGGGCGCCAGTCTTTCGGGTCGGTCTGGAGCGGCACCAGTCCGGTGAGCAGTTCCAACAGGATCACGCCGAGGGACCAGATGTCCGCCGGGCGGTCCGCGTACTTCAGGCCCCGGCTTTGCTCGGGGCTCATGTAGTTCGGTGTCCCACTTCCCGGGGCGCTTACGCGGGTCGTCTGCTGGTCGGCGAGGTCGCGGGCGAGTCCAAAATCACAGATGACCGGCCGGCCGTCGGCGGCAAACAGGACGTTCGCGGGCTTCAAATCGCGGTGCAGCCAGCGCTGCGCGTGGAGGTGCCGGACCCCGTCGGCGAGTTGCCTCACGATCCGGGCCGCGCTCGTGGGCTCGCGGAAGTCCTCGGCGCGGGCGGCGAGTGTTCCGCCCGGAAGGTGCTCCATCACCAGATAGAACGCGGGCCAGTCGGGCGGACCGCCGATCTCGGAAATGGTGACGAGGTTCGGGTGCCGGAACTCCGCGCCGGTGACCAGCGCGCGGGCGCGGAGGAACCGCGCCACGGTGTCCGGCGCGGTGTGGGTGAGCACCTTCACGGCGACGGGCGTTCCGCCCCGCGTGGCGCGGTACACGATCCCCTCGGCGCCGGTGCCGTCGTCGATGCGCGTGATGTCCAGGAGGTCGGGCGGCAGTTGCGGTGCGGGCATCGGGGCTCCGTTTGGCGTCACACGGGGCGGGTCTGTTCGATCGCGATTTCCAGATCGTGCGCGAGTTCGCGGGCGTCCGGGTAGCGGTTCGCCGGGTCCGACTGAAGGCAGTTGCGGCAGATGTCCCCGAGCAACTGGGGGGCGTCGGGGCGCAGGTCTTCCAGATCGAAGAGGCGCTGCAACCGGACGGCGCGGTGGTCGCTGGGCAGCGCGCTCATCGGCGGCTGGAACGGGAACCGCCCGGCGATGAGCCGGAACAGGAGCACCCCGGCCGAGTAGAGGTCGGTGCGGTGGTCCACGTCTTTGGCGCTGAGCAGTTGTTCGGGGCTGGCGTAGTAGAACGTGCCGAAGAACGTGCCCGTCTGGGTGAACGACTTGCCGTCCCCGCGGGCGAGTCCGAAGTCGGTGAGCACAACCGCTTCCGGCGGG
>DASWYH010000445.1:0-6325 GCA_036405095.1 Gemmata sp.
ACAGGGGATTACCATCGCTCCGGGCCAATCGAACGCGACCACCTGTTTCGGCATCGGGTTAACTGTGTAGAGTCGCCGAGCCCTGCCTCTTGGCGCCACACGTCCCCGGCAGTTGGCGCGGAAAGACATCCCGTCTTACGGTATCTCGCTTACGGTATCTCGCCACTTTTCCAGGCTGCGGAGTAGTGGCCGAAATGAAGCCACGACCGTTGACACACCACGCTTTTCCCGCTACGGTTTCCATTCAGAGCCAGCAGCAAGTAGCACAACCAGACACCAATCAGCGATCATATTACCGTTAACCAGAATCCGCTCGCGAAAAGAACGAGCCGCCAGGGAACGTCCCTGACGGCTCGTCCGCCCAAGCCTCCGACGGTATCCCGCGATACCGCTGGGGTTGCCATGCCGCTCGTGTTAAGGCACGCACCGTGCCGTCGATTCCGGTAAATTGCTCGCTCCCGCGCAACTCTCATGACTCAGCGGGGTTCGCTCAGCCGGTCGGCACACACGGTAACCAGTAGACCTCATTCACGATAAGGCGGCAGCGGTTCCAACCCTACCCCGGATCGATTTCAGGAGTCCGTTCGGTGGTCGAGCATTCGGTTGACCAACCCGGCGATGGCCCGAACCCGCACCGCGTGCCCCGGCCGCCGGTGCCGGTTCACATGCGCCACCGCCCGGAACCGGCGCAACCGACCGATCCCGTGCTCGACCACGATCCGACGGCGGCTGAACGCCCGGTTGTACCTCACGTCCTCGGGCGGGCGCTCCTTCCCGCGCGGCTTGCGACGCGGGCACGCCCCGACCGGGCTGACGTCCCGGATCCCCGTGTAACCCAAGTCACCGATCCCGCCGACGCCCGCCTCATCAGTCGCGACCGCTTCAGCAACTTGAGGTCCGCCCACCGACCCGGGACCGAATCGGACACGTCCACGATCCGGCCGGATTCTTCATCCACGGCCACCTGGGTCTTGAGCGTGTGGGCCTTCTTCTTGCCCGAGTAGTACGCCCGCTGCCGCCGCTTGGGCCTTTGGGTCCGCTGCTCGAACGTGTCGCTCACCACCGCCAACCCGGGCGTGTCCTTCAACAGCGCCGGGAGCCGCTTGCGCCGGGCGACGCCGGGGTCGGGCATCCGCATCGTGTCCCGGCCGGCCTGCTCCAGTGCCGGCAGGCACCGGGCGCGGACCCGGCTGGCGGTCGAGTCGGACACCCCGAACAGGAACCCGAGGGCCTCGTTGGTCGGGTACTGGCGCAGCCAGACGACGGTCAACAGCACCTGGTCGGCGGTCGAGAGGTCGAAATCGTCGCCGCCGCCGATCGCCCGTTGGCGGTCGGGCCGCGCCAGCTTCTTCCGGTGCGCCGCTTCGACCGCCGGGACGAGTTCGGCCGCCAACGCATCGAACACCGCGACCGACAACCCGGTCAGGTGCTGAAACACGACCGGTCGCTTCCGCAGGTTGTCCAGACGCGCGATCATGGCAGGGGCTCAACGAGGTCGGACGCGGCCCAACATCCTACGAAACAGCCACTATCGTGAATGAGGTCTAGTGGCCGAAGAGGAGCGGCCCACTCGGCTGGACGCATTGGGTTCAGCCCGCGCGCCGCACGATCGTAACGAGTGCGCCCGTCACACTTGTCCAGGCGTTTCACGACGATATCCCAGCCGTGTCGCCCTTTCAGGAGGTTTCCGATGCGGTCACAAATCCTCGCCGTGGCGGGTGTGCTCTTCGTCACAGCGTTCACGCAAGCGGTGCCACCGCCGGGAACCTATGACAAGCTCCGCGCCGGGGCGGAAGAAGCCGTAACGATCCAGGTGGTCACAGTCGTATCAGGGGCCAACGGGGACGTGGGGGTGCAGGCAAAGGTGCTGGGCGTCGAGCGGTCCAAATCCGGGCTGAAGAAGGGCGACACGGTCAGCATCAAGTACACCGTGCCGGCGAAGGGAACCGTCGGTCCGACGCCGGTGCCCGTTCTCGAAAAGGACGAGGTGTACCCCGCTTTCCTGAACAAGAAGGGCGACGAGTTCGCACCTGCCGCATACGGGTCGAGTTTCAAGATGACCCCGGAGGCGGTAGCGGCCGGCCCCAAAGCCGAGAAGTTCGGCAACGCGGTGCTCAAGGTCGAGGAGCTGATGGCGCTCGACGTGGCCGACCCGAAGATGGCGAAGGTGCGCGAGGACGTGATCGGGATCGGTCAGGGCGGTGACGAGATGTACCGCTGGGTCCAGTCCCGGCTGTTTGACCAGGTGTCGTTGCTCAAAAGTTGGATCCGCGACACCCGGCCGGGGCCGGACGAGGTGAAGAAGGCCCGCGCCAAGATCGAGTTCCTGCTACAGGTCACAATCGAGATCGACGCGCCGAAGTGATGTGAGAACGAGCATCGACCGCAGCACAATGTCGAAGCCGCCACTTGCGGTGACTTGACGCTGCGGTCGATGATTTTCAACCGGATTACACGGCGCTAGCCTTACGATTGCCAGCGAACACCAATGCGATGCCCGCAACCGCGGCCACGACGCCAACGATGGGGTTCAGGATGATCGTGTGAGGTTTCTTGGTGTCGATGGTCAGCCAGCTCGTGTCGACCGCCCGCTCAATGGTAAAGAATGTAAAGCTCGGGATGGCCAGGGCCAGGATGCCGACGACGATGAGCACGATGCCGAGAGCGTGCATGGGAGTCATTCCGTGTTTGGGTTTAGTTGGGGGCCGCGGGCGGTGACCCCGACCTTTTCGCCTTTGATGTGGCAGATCTCACCCACGATCGAACCGGACATGGTATCCTCGGTGTAGTCGGCGGGTCTCTTCGCAGTCGGTAAACTGTCGGCCCCTTGAAGCTTTTTCGCTCTACCTTCACGCCTTGCATTCCCAACGATTCCTGCGCAAGTGCTCCCCCGAACCCCTCGAATACTCCCACGTCCACCGCGCCGTTCGGGTACACTCCCCCTTTTAAACACGGAGCTCGCTCATGTCCGAAAGCGACCGAACGCCCACAGCCGCGCCTGCCGCGGTGAGCGACACCGTCACCGCGACTCCGGACACGGCACCACAAATGGCCGAAGTCGGGACACTCCTCCAATCTCCGGCCGACGCCGCCCGAATCTTGGCTGGTGTGTCGACCATCATGGCCCACGTGCCCGGCTACGAGATCCTGGGCAAGCTTGGTCAAGGGGCCATGGGCGTGGTGTATAAGGCACGGCAGATCCACCTCAACCGTGTCGTCGCACTCAAGATGGTTCTCGCGACCGGCCCCGTGGCGCGGAACGAACTGCTCCGGTTCCTTGCCGAAGCGGAATCCGTCGCCGCGGTGAAGCACGAGAACGTGGTGCAGGTCCACGAGTCCGGGGAGTGTTCTGGGCAGCCGTACATGGTGCTCGAATACCTCTCCGGCGGCACCCTCGCGAACGTGTTGGAGAAAACTGTTCGCGAAACCGGCTCCACGTCGCGTTCGTTCAAGGGCGCGGCGCAGCTCGTCGGCCGGATCGCGCGCGGGGTCGCCGCGGCGCACGCACAGGGGATCGTCCACCGTGACCTGAAGCCCGCCAACGTTCTCTTCGACGAGGCCGGCACTCCGAAGGTCGCCGACTTCGGACTGGCGAAGCGGGACGGCAACTCCGAGATAACGCAGACCGGGCAGGTGATGGGCACCCCGACGTACATGAGCCCGGAGCAGGCGAAGGGGGACACCAAGTTCGTCGGTCCCCAAGCGGACGTGTGGGCCCTAGGCGTCATCCTCTACGAATCGCTCACCGGGCGCCGGCCGTTCACGGCCGACAATCAGCTGGAACTGATGCTGAAGATCGGCCTCGACGACCCCATTCCGCCGCGAAGGGTCGTTCCGTCGCTCCCGCGCGACCTCGAACTGATCTGCCTGAAGTGTCTGTCGAAGCAACCGCACGAGCGATACCCGACGGCGAAGGAACTGGCCGACGACCTCGACCTGTTCGCACGCGGCGAGTCGATCGCGGCGCGCCCGGTGGGATTCGCAGAGCGCCTGGTGCGGTGGGCGCGGCGCAAACCGGCGGCGGCGTCCGCGTACGGCTTCAGCTCGCTGGCGGTACTACTCGCGGTGTTGGTGTTCGTGGTCTTCGGCTTCTATCGCGAAGCCGAGCGAGCGAAGGACGTGGCGGAGACGGCGAAGGGCGAAGCCGAAGGCGCCAAAGACGAAGCCGTGGTCCTCCGCTTGCGGGCTGAAGGGCTGTTCAAAGACGCGGACACCGCCCGCGCCGAAGAACGCCGTTTGAAGGGTGTCGCCGAAACTGCGCTTCGTGGCGAAACGGCCGCGAAGAAGGAGTCCGAGCGGCAACGGGAGATACTGGCCCGCATCGAGTACGGCCGCACCGTCCAGATCGCGTACCAGGTGTGGAAAGACAACAGAGTCGTCGAAGCCCGTGCGCTGTTAGACGGCACCGATCCCGTCCTCCGAGGCTGGGAGTACGACTACGTCCATCGATTGTGTCACGCCGATCTGGTGACGCTGAAAGGGCACGCCGGGAAGGTCCGCTTCGTGTCCTTCAGCCCGGACGGGGCGAAGGTGTTGGCGATCGGCGAGACGGCGGTTCGGGTGTGTGACGCCGTGACCGGCAAGACCATCGCCGAATTGAACGGGAACGCCTCGGCTGCGTTCTTCAACCACGATGGGACGCGAGTCGTGACGAGCGGCACGGACAGAATGGCGTGTGTGTGGGACGCGGCCAACGGAAAGCAACTCGCCACGCTGAAGGGGCACATGGGCGCGGTTTGGTTCGCGTCCTTCAGTCGCGACGGGACGAAAGTGGTGACGGGCGATGATTCGAGAGCGCGCGTGTGGGACGTGGCGACAGCGCAGCAACTCGTCGAGACCGAGGTTTGCGGTCGGGTCCAGTTCGTATCGCTCAGTCCGGACGGATCGAAGGTGTTGACCGCGGGCAACGGCGCCCCGGCGCGGGTGTGGGACGTGGCCAACGGGAAGCGAATTGCGGAGTTGAGGCACCCCGGCGCGTTCCATGCCTTCGGCGAAGTTACATCCGCCGCATTCAGCCCGGATGGGTCGAAGGTGGTGACCGGGAGTTACGACCCAGAACCGCTCCGGGATCAGGACATGACTGCGTGTGTGTGGGACGCGGCCACTGGAAAGCAACTGGCCACGCTGAAGGGGCACGCCAGAGGGGTTATGACAGTTTCGTTCAATCGTGATGGGTCGCAGGTGGTCACGGCGGGCGAAGATGGAACCGCGCGCGTGTGGGATGCGGGCACGGGGAAGCCGCTCGTCGAACTGAAGAGCCACGCCGGGATGGTCGCCTCGGCTTCGTTTAACCACGACGGTAAGCGCGTGGTGACAAGCGGCGCGGACGGCACAGTCCGGGTCTGGGACGCAGCCACCGGGAAGCCCCTTGCCACGCTGACAGGGCACATGGGCGCGGTTTGGTTCGCGTCTTTCAATACAAACGGGACGCGGGTGGCGACGGTGGGCCACGACGGTACGATACGGGTGTGGAACGCGACCGACCCGAAGGCCACCGAACTGAAGGGACATACCGGATTAGTCACCTCGGCCGCGTTCAGTCCGACCGGCACGCGGGTGGTCACAGGGAGTGCGGATGGCACAGCACGGGTGTGGGACGTGGCGAGCAGGCAACTCCTCGGGCGGCCACTCATTGTTGTCGATGGACTGCAGAGCGTGGTTACTTCGGCGTCGTTCAATTACAACGGCTCTCAGGTGGTAACAGCGCGCACAAAAGGGGGCGCTGTACGCTACAGCGAGGTGGTGGTATGGAGGCTCGCAGATGGGTGGCCGGTGGCTGATTGGAAGGGACACGCGGAGGTGGTCCGGTCTGCAGTGTTTAGCCCCGACGGGTCGAAGGTTCTGCTCGGTGGGGGTGATGTGGCTCAGGTGTGCGACGCAGGGCCCCGCAAGGACCGTACGGACCCGACCCGGGAGCCGCTCGTTGAGTTGACAGGGCACACGGATACGGTCACGTCGGCATCGTTCACCTCAAAGGGTACGCGAGTGTTGACGAGTAGCAAGGACGGGACCGTTCGCGTGTGGGACACGGCGACGGGTAAGCAACTCAGCGAGACGACTCTTCACGGCTCCAAAGCCTCCTTCGGGTCGTTCAGTCGCGACGGATCAAAAGTGGTCACGGCGGGCGTGGACGCCACAGCGCGGATGTGGGATACCGCCAGCGGCAAACCGCTCATCGAACTGAAGGGGCACACTGACCGGGTGACGTCGGCCGCGTTCCATCGCGACGGTAATCGCGTGGTGACGAGCAGTGCGGACGGCACGGTGCGGGTCTGGGACACGCACGCCGGGGCCGAACTGCTCGCTCTACCCGGCGGAGTTGTCG
>DASWYH010000446.1:0-2270 GCA_036405095.1 Gemmata sp.
TGCGCGAGCAGCGCGGTCCGGAACGAGTTGGGGAACAGCACCGCCGCGTCGGGGCCGAGTTCGCGCAACTGTCGCGCGACCCCGAAGAGGCGCTGCGGCTTCGGCCCCCGCTTGTCGGAAAGAACGGTGCGGGCGAACCACGGGGCGCCGGCGAGCACATCCGCCACGTAGGGCTTACACACCGCGACCAGCTCGGTCGCCGGGAACTGAGCGCGCACGGCCCGGATCGCGGGCGTGGCCATGACCACGTCCCCGATCCAGTTCGGCAGGAACAGCGCGATGCGGTTCATCAGGCGGCCTTCATTTGCTCGATCAGTTTCGTGGTCGAGAACCCGGCGCGGAGGTCGGCGAGGTGGACCCGCCCGCCGTAACTCTCCACAAACGCAGCGCCCACCACGTCGGCCTTCTGGTAGTCCGCCCCCTTCACCAGCACGTCCGGCCGCACGGCCTCGATTGTGTTGATCGGCGTCTGCTCGTTGAAGATCGTGACATAATCCACGTCTTGCAGGCCGGCGAGCACAAGCGCGCGCGCTTCGACGGGGTTCAGCGGGCGGGTGGGACCTTTGAGCTGGCGCACGCTGGCGTCGCTGTTGAGCGCGACGACGAGGCAGTCCGCCTGCCGCCGGGCTTCCGCGAGGTACTGGACGTGACCGGCGTGGAGCACGTCGAAGCACCCGTTCGTGAACGCAACCGTCTGGCCGCTCCGGCGCCGCGCGTCGAGTTCCGACACGAGCCGCGTGACGGCCACGACCTTCGCCGCGCCGGGCACCCGTTCGGCGGCCCGGAAGGGGGAGTGCAGTAGATCGGCGAGGATCTCTTCGCGGGTGACGGTGGCCACGCCGATCTTCTCGACTTCGAGCCCCCCGGCGACGTTGGCGAGCCGGATGGCGCCGTCGTAGTCCGCCCCGGCGGCCAGGGCGAGCCCGAGCGTCGCCATGACCATGTCGCCGGCGCCGGTAATGTCGTACACCTGCCGCGGGCGGGTCGGGAACACGGCGCTGCGCCCGTTGGTGTGGGCCAGCGCCATGCCGTCCTTGTCGAGGGTCACGATCCCGGCTTCGAGGTCGAGCGAATCGCGCAGGTGTGCCGCGGCGCGCAGGGCGTCGTCGTGGGTGTGAACCGCGAACCCGACCGCGAGGCCCGCTTCGAGCCGGTTCGGGGTCATGCTCGAACACCCGCGGTACTTGCGGTAGTCGCCGCCGCGGGTCGGGTCGGCGACGACGCGGACGCCGCGCGCCCGGGCCGCATCGATCGCGGCCCGCAGCACCGCCGGGGTGCAAACGCCCTTGTCGTAATCGCTGATGAGGACGACATCGGCCTCCCGGACCTTGGCGACCAGCGCGTCCGCGAGCTGGCGCTCCACGTGTGAGGAAGCCGGCTCGCGGCTCTCGTAGTCCACGCGGATCATCTGTTGCGGGTGCTTCGCCTGGGCGCGGCCGATGTACCGCTCTTTGACGGTAGTGGGGCGGTCGGGGTCGGCCACGACCGCCTCGGCGTCGATGCCCAGACCGGTGAGGAGCCGGCGCGCGTGGAACCCGTCGCCGTCGGTGCCGACGACGCCGACCACGCTGGTCCGCGCGCCGAGCGCTTGCAGCATGGTGGCGACGCTACTGGCCCCACCGAGCCGTTCCTCGCGCGTGTCGGCGCGGAGCAGGATCACCGGCGCCTCCTGGCTGATGCGCTCCGCGTTGCCCCACACGTAGCGGTCGAGCATCACGTCGCCCACGACCAGCACGCGGGGGGCGCCGAGGTTCTGAACGAGGTCGATGAGATCGGTCATGGTGACAGTCCGTTGTCATCCGTTGTTGAGCGGCCCGGCGGGGCCCGCGAGCACGCGCTCCAGCAGCCCCGTGAAGGCGGGTTCCCCGTCGCGGAAGTGCAGCCCGATCCGCACCGCCCACAGCGGGCGCCCGCCGAGCGCCGGGACGCGGAGCTTGACGAAGTCCTTCTGGGTCGTCGCGATCGGGGCGCCCGCCGGGAGCGCTTCGGCCCAGCGGGTCAGGGCTTCCACGTCGGCGCGGGTGTACCCGTGGTGGTCCGGGAACGTGCGGAAGTCCGCGACCGTTGCGCCGAGCGATTCCAGTGTGAGCCGGAACGCCCGCGGGTTCCCGATCCCACAGAACGCGCCCACGGTTCGCCCGCGGAACAGCTCCAGCGGTTCGGTCGCGCCGTCGCACCCGACAAACTCCGTCGGCCGGTGTTCGGTTTCCGCCACGGGCACGTTTGGCGCGCGCCGCCGGAGCCAGTCGCGGAGCGCGTCGAGGGCCGGC
>DASWYH010000447.1:0-2969 GCA_036405095.1 Gemmata sp.
AGCTACTCGACTTTCCCGCAGTCGCTGATGGTGACCTTGGCCGCCGTCTGCCCGCTCCGCGAGCCGACCGCTTCGATCTTCTGGACCACGTCATAACCCTGGACCACCTGCCCGAACACGACGTGCTTGCCGTCCAGGTGCGGCGTGGGAGCCGTGCAGAGGAAGAACTGGGAGCCGTTCGTGTTCGGCCCGGCGTTGGCCATCGATAGGGTCCCGGGGCCGAAGTGCTTGCCGGCTTTACCCTCGAAGGTTTCGTCGTCGAACCGGCCACCGTAGATCGACTCGCCGCCCCGCCCGTCCCCGCGGGTGAAGTCTCCCCCCTGGCACATGAACCCCGGGATCACGCGGTGGAACGACGAGCCTTTAAACGCGAGCGGCGCCCCCGACTTGCTCTTGGTGCCAACGCACAGTTGCAGGAAGTTCTCGGCGGTCTTGGGGCACGTGTCGGCGAACAGTTCCATCTCGATCCGCCCGGCCGGCTGGTCGCCGATGGCGATGTCGAAGAACACCTTGGGGTTCTTCGGGTTCACGGGGTAGTGGGGCTTGTAATCGTTCGACATGGGTTTCACTCGCGCGGATTCTGTGGGTTGGCGGCTGGTGGTTTCCGGCGGGTTCGTGGCGCACGCAGGTACGAGTGCCAGACGGGCCAACGGAACGATGCGACGCAGGAGGATCACCGGACCGTGACTCATTACGCCCCCGGTTGAAAGAAGCGGACTGAGGAGATTATCGGTCCACGGCCCGGGATGACAAGGAAACGGTGCTCAGGAAGACCGCACGGAGCCCACGAACCGCCGGAAGCAAAGCGGGCTCGGCGCTCGCCGGGAATTCCTCTCAAGGCGGACACGCAGCACCCGGGCCGGCGGTATTTGGTTCGAGCTGGGGTGCAGGATCGACGCTCGTGACGGCGGCTCGCGGCCCTGGTCCTGGGGGCACTGCTCACCGCCTGCGGTAGAGCCAGAGCGGCAGGAAACGGCCCCGGTCAGGGCCGGCTCGCGGTTTGTGTGGGCTGGTGGGAACGCGGGGGGCACGCCTGTTGGGCGGAGTTGTGGCGCTCGCCGGTGCGTCCGTCGGCGCGGGCCAGAGGCGGCTGCCGGGTGGGTTGGGTGCGCGGATGTGGCGGGTTCGCGGATGCCACGGTCCAGAGGGCACAGGGGAACTTCGGAACCGGCGCGAGAGGGGTCTTTACAGTGTGGCCGGTGCGCCTTTATGGCCCTGGTCGGCAGCCGTTGATCCAATTGACCGGCGGGCACGTCAAAAAGAACCGAGTGCGTGGCGCCAAAGCCGGCGCGTTCCTCTCCTGTTTCGGTCGACCGATCACTGACCACTTGAAACCGGATGCGGTTCAGTCGGGCGGGCCGACGTACACAAACGGCGCCCAGAAGAACGGGGCCTCCCACCCCGGCTTCTTGCGGACCGTGAGCCGGGCGTTCCGCAGCGCCTCGGGGTACGAGGTGCCTTTCCCCGGCTGCGCCCGAATCGCGCCGAAGAAGCTCGACATCATCTCCGCGGTGGCCCGGTCGTCCACGGACCAGCAACTCGCCATCACCCCGCGCGACCCGGCCCCGAGGAACGCGCCCGCGAGCGTCACCCCGGCTTCCAGCGGGCGCTGCGGCCCCACGTTCGTCACGCACGCGCTCAGCACCGTGAGTTCGCACCCCGCGAGCTTCAGGCGGGAAATCTCGTGGAGCGTCAGGAACCCGTCGTTGCCCGGCTCCTCGCGCCCCTTGGGGGGCGGGGTGAGCGCGACCGCTGCGAAGGCGTTCCCGAACGCCTCGTCCGCGAACCCGTGCGCGGCAAGGTGGACGAACCGCTTCCCCGGGAGCGCGGCGACCACGTTGGCCTCGGTTGCGGCGGCCTGCTCGAACGCGGTCACCGTGTCCGGGGCGAAGTGCCGGCGCACCTCCTTGCTCTCGACCGCCGTGTAGGGCAGCCGGGGGAGCGACCCGCCGGAACGGTTCGTGCCCGTTCCCGCCTCCGGGTACGCGGGATCGCCCACGGTCAACAGGGACGCCGAACCGCCGGTCGCGCGCGGGCGCCCCAGCACCACCGCCAGCGCCCCGATGGAGGGCGAATAGCAGATCGGCGGCAGCTCTTCGAGCGCGTATTTGGGGCCGGACCGGGCCGAGAGCAGCAGCGCCTCGAAGGGCAGCTTGTGGAGCGCCCCGTCCGGGACGAGCACCAGCCGTTGGGCCTTGCTCGCCAGGATTTGTTCCCGCAGCGCGCGGGGCAGGACCGCGTCCCCGAATCCCTCCGGTGCCGCCGGAACCGTGCCCGCGCCGGGCGCGCGCGACACGTAGGCGATCCCCCGGGTGGGGTTGAACGCGGGGTCCGCGATCTGCCGCAGGTAGTGGTTCGTGAGCCGCGCCGCCACGGTGTCGGTGAGCGGCACCGCTTCGATGGTGGCGGGCGTGACGGGGCGCTGCGGTTGCTCCGCAACGGGCCTCATCGCGATCCCCCGGAACCCGGCGCGGGCGACCAGGTCGCCCGCGGGCGGGTCGCCGATGTCGTTCGCCACGGTCCGCGCCACCACCAGCTTGAACACCTGTGGGGCGGCCCCGGGGTCGGTGCAGAGCACCGCGTAGCTCGCGTCCCGCCCGATCATGTAGGTGAGCAGCACGCCGCCCGAGCGGTGCGCCTCTTTGCGCACCTGCGCGAGCGCCTGTTCCGCGAACGCCGGGTCCGTGAGCACCCGGGTCATGGGGTCCGCGTTCGCGATCTCGCGCCACGCGTCCGCGTACTCTTTCTGGGCCGCTTCGAGTTCGGCGAGGAGCTTCTTGGCTTCGGGCTCGTCCGCCTGCTCGGGGGTGAAGAGCATGGCCCGCGAGCGCAACCGCGAGACGCTGCGCCGGGCGGCGGCCTCGCGCGCCAGGAGCGCGCCGCGGGTGGCCTCCGGGAGCCGCTCGCGGGGGTCCAGCCCGGCCGCGAGCATCTGGTCGAGCAGGGTCCGGCTGCGGCTCCGGGCGATC
>DASWYH010000448.1:0-3632 GCA_036405095.1 Gemmata sp.
CGGGTTCAGCCTCCAGTACGAGGTGTGCTACTCGAACCTGCTCAACATGGTCGACCTCGGCGGCATCCCGCACTACGCGGCCGAGCGGCGCGTGAGCGACCCGCTCGTGATCGCCGGCGGGCCGGGGGCTCAGAACCCCGAGCTGCTCGCCCCGTTCGTGGACCTGTTCATCATCGGCGACGGCGAGGAGTCGCTGCCGTGGGTGATGGAGAAGTGGATGGCGCTGAAGGAGGTCGCCGTCCGCGAAGGCGAGCTCTCGCACGCGCGGCGGCTCGACATGCTCGCCGAACTGGTCGGCAGCACGAAGTGGGCCTATGCGCCGTGCTTCTACGAGTTCGATTACCACGCCGACGGGACCATCGCCGCGGTGAACCGCACCCGCTCGGACGTACCGGTTCAGATCGAGAGCTGCACCATCACGCAAGACCTCGACGATATCCCGTTGCCGACGAAGCCGGTGGTGTCGTTCGTGCAGACCCCGCACGACCGGATCGCCATCGAGATCATGCGCGGGTGCCCGTGGCAGTGCCGGTTCTGTCAGTCCACTGTTATCAAGCGCCCGCTGCGCGTGCGCTCCGTCGAGACCATCGTGCAGGCCGCCCTGGAGAGCTACCGCAACACCGGGATGAATGAGATCAGCCTGCTCTCGCTTTCCAGCAGCGATTACCCGCACTTCGAGGAGCTGGTGACGCGGATGCACGAGGTGTTCGCTCCCCTTGGGGTGAACGTTTCTCTCCCGAGTCTGCGCGTGAACCACCAGTTGCGCTCGGTGCCGAAGCTCATGAAGGGCTGGCGCCGGGCCGGCATGACCCTCGCCCCCGAAGTGGCCCGCGACGACATGCGCACACAGATCCGCAAGCCCATCAAGAACGACGACCTCATTGAGGGCTGCCGAGAAGCCTTCAAAGAGGGCATGTCGCACGTGAAGCTGTACTTCCTGTGCGGGCTCCCGGGCGAGCGGACCGCGGACCTCGACGGGATCGTTGACCTCGCCGAAGCGATCAGCGCGGTGGGGAAGGAGGCCACAGGGCGGTACAAGGAAGTCACCGCGTCGGTGTCGAACTTCATCCCGAAGCCGCACACCCCCTACCAGTGGAACGGCATGCAGTCGCGCGACTACTTCCGCTGGGCCGGCGACTACTTGCACCGCCGCAAACGAAACAAGTTCGTGCGCATCAAGCAGCACGACATCGAGACGAGCCTGCTCGAAGGCATCCTGACCCGCGGCGACCGGCGCGTCTCGGCCGGGCTCTACGAGGCCTGGAAGCGCGGTGCCCGGTTCGACGGCTGGAAGGAGTGCTTCAAGCCCGAACTGTGGTGGGGCGCGTTCCGCGACCTCGGGATCGATGTGAGCTTTTACTCGCACCGGCAGCGCCCGGTGGGCGAGAAGCTCCCGTGGGATCACGTGAACGTGAAGAAGGGCCGGGCGTATTTGGAGAAGGAGCAAGAGCGCAGCGTGATTCAACTCCGCGTGATGGCGGAAGCCATCAGCAACGAAGGAGGGGAAGGGGGGGCGCGTTCGGGTTGCGGGGGATGAGTGCGGCGGTGCTTCGTCAGCGGAGAAAGCTGTTCGAGGTCGCCGAGGCGTATCTCTGAATGCTATTTGGTGCGGGTGAGGGCGCGTTCTGTCGCAAATTGTCCCCGCTGGCAATTTTTCACTTGCGTGTGTGAGTGCGACAAGCGAACTGGCGCGCCCCCGCAAGCACAATGGAAAACAGCCAAACCCCTAGAATTCCTAGGGGTTTGCTCACTTCAGGTATGCAGCTCGAAAGCCACCGAAAACGGCTGGAAATGGGGCCTGCGGTAGTAATTACTACCGCAGGCCCCCAGAGAGTTAGCCGGACTACTTTGAACGCGGGCTGTCGTCAGGGCGCGGCGTAATTGAGCGCGCCTAACGATTGTTAGGCGCGCCCCACTCAAGCGAAGTGCTCTTGCCGTTTGCTGGGTGCGCTTTTTTGAGATACTCTTCAGCCGGGAACATGACTCAACGAGTGTACAACAATGGGCGCCGAGCGAACGAAGTTCGAAGAACTCTGGTGTGAACGGCTTCGACTTCTCAGAGAAGACGCGAAACTCCAGGGGCAAGAACTGGAGATGCGCGAGCAACGGGCGAAGCTACAGGAACAATTAAGCCAACTCGACGATCGCGTTCGGGAAATCCTGCCCGCTGACGCTGTTAACGAAAATCATCCGCAAACAACTGCGGATGATTATTTTGTTCCGGCCAGCAAGCGATTGTTGCCCGAATGGATGGGGCCAATGGACAAAAAAATCTTGCCCGATTGGCTTGGGTGATTAGCTCGCCTATTTCCGCGAGCGGCCCGTCTCATCACACCGCGGCCCTCACCCTCTCCAGCGCGCGCCCCGCGAGCTGTCGCGCGCTCGCCACGCTCACGCCGCGCGATTCGGCCACTTCCTGAACCTCATCGGCCCCGAACACCATCACCAGCGCGGCCCGCTGGTCCTCGGTGAGTCCGGCCCGGCGCACCAGGGCGGCCAGCTCGTCGGCCGCTTCCAGCTCGGCCCCGGGTTCGGGCTCGCGGCCCGGGATCAGCGCGAGCGCGGCGCCCCCGTGGTCGCCCTCGGTGGCGTCTGCGAACTGGACGGTCGCGCGTCGAGCTTCGTACCGGATGCGGTCCGTCACCGCGTTCCGCACGGCCACGCGCACGAGCGCGCCCAGGTTGGCGCCGGGGAGCTCGGCCGACGGCGACGAGAGCGCGCGGAACAGCGCCAACCCGGCATCGCTCGCGAACTCGTCCCGAAGGTGCGGCATCGACCGCGCGAACTGGCCCGCGACGGCGAGCGCGAGCGGGGCGAACTGCGCGGTGAGGTCGGCCACGTGCGCCGGGGACATGGTGGGCTCTCCGTTGATCGATCGCAATCGACGATACTATATCGCGACACGATAGGCGTCTTCTATCGCCGTTTGCGGGCCTTCCGACGGGCCTTCCGAACGGTGGTCGCGCGCCGGAATGGGTGTTTGAACTCTCGCGCCGAACGTGGTACAACGGGCCAGACTCGTTGCGCTGGAACTGGCACGATACCGGGGAGAGTTATGCGCCGTGAACTAGTCCTGTACCTTGTCCTCGCTGCACTCGCCGGGGCGCTCGTGCCGAGTGCCGTAGCGGTGCTTTTGGGTGTGCGACTCCACAGCTCGGAACGCGAGGCGCGGGAATCGCGGGAGAAGCTCGCCAAGCACGAAGCGGACCGCGAACGTGTGGGCCGCGAACTGGCTGAACTGTTTCCGGGTGCGATGCTGCCGGCAGAAGTGGTTCCCGGCTCCAAAGCCGGCCCGACGAAGCCGGAACCGAAAGTTGCGAAGCTCGGGGAGTGGTCCCGCGTCGGCGATGTCTCGATCGCTTTGACAGGTGCGAAGGTCGCAAAGATTCAATCGAAGACCTTCGGCGGATCAATCTACGAGTCGAAAGAGCCGGAACTCATCGTCTCGATCGAGGTCCGCAACCACTCAGCCGTCCGCCGACTCGACTACAGCCGCCCCGGTGGATACTGGCACGGGGTCAGGTGTGCGGATGAACACGGCAACACCTACATCCTCACCCCGCACGGCGACTACGAGAAGAGCAGCTCGAGCGCGACGATTGCGCCCGGGTCCAGCTCGACGCACACCGACT
>DASWYH010000449.1:0-7839 GCA_036405095.1 Gemmata sp.
AAAGTAGTGCACCAGAACGGTGCCCTTCGGGCTGACGCCGAAGTCCTTTTCCTTCTCGGTGAACAGGTCTCCCGGACCGGCACACACGATTGTGTTGAACGCTAACACCCCGACGAGGCCCAACGCATAACGGATCATTTCCACTTCCCCCTTGTGGGGGTCGGAACCGCGCCCCCCGGAGCGGTTCCGACCCTAACCTATTTGGTATCACACCCGAACCGGCTGTTTCAGCATCAAACGGTGCGTAACTCGCCTGGAAGCTCCGGGGCTGTGGGGTCGCAAACCGCGAGACCCGTCAACCCGTCAGGCGCGAACATCCTTGTCTTTCCAGACCCGCCGGCGCAACTGCTACCGGCGGGCCAGAACCGCCACAACCACCCGCCCGGCGCCGGCACTCAAAAGGGCTCGGGCTACGGCGCTCACGGTGCTGCCGGTGGTCATTACGTCATCCACGAGCAGTACCGTTTTCCCCCCCAATCTTGCGCCCGGTCTCACGCGGAAAACGTCCTTCATACTGACCAGTCGGGCGGCGCGTGTCGGTTGTGCCTGTTGTGTCGCGTATCGCACCCGCCGGAGCAGATGCGGTTCAAACGGCCGCCCGAGCGAAGCAGCTATTTCTCGGGCCAGCGCGGCCGACTGGTTGTACCCGCGCATCCATTTGCGCCACCAGTGAAGCGGAACCGGCACAACGAGGTCGGCACCCGCACCGCGGAGCAGCGCCGCCCGTTCCTCCGCGAAGGTGCGCCCCAGGAGATCGCCGAGTCCCTCGCCGGCGACGAATTTCAGCCGCAAAACGGCGTCGCGAAGCTTTCCGGAATAGGGACCGAGGCGGACAGTGGAGGCGAAGGCAAACCCGGCCCCACGACACTCCCCGCAGCCTTGCGAGGTGTCGGTGTGTGGACCGACCGTTTGAGCGCACCACGGACACGTCGGAAACGGGTCCGCGGTCGCTTCGAGGTAGCACCGGGTGCAGAGGCCGTGCCGAAATGGTTCACCAGCGGCATCGCCCTCGTCACAAATGAGGCAGCCGGGCGGATAAATCAGCCGAGAAGTATTCCGGAGCAGTTCCGCCACGACCCGCAGCATGGCCGGCGTCCTTCTGAGGCGCACGCGACCGCGGCACCAGACCCCTTGACGGTAAGGGAAAGATGTGTGCTCTGCAAGCAGCCGGAGGCCCGAATCACGGGCCATGGCGATTCAGAATGGGGCTCAGGCCGATTGGCGGTCGAGGAAATCGAGCGTAACGGAGCGCGGCACGGTCACAACGAAGCGGGTCGGACCGTCGGTAGGCTCGTGGCGAATGTCGCCGCCGTTCTGCCTGGCGAACTGCCACGCGGTGGAAAGCCCGAGCCCGCGCCCGCGCCCTGCCGAGCGCCCACAGAAGAACGGGTCGAACGCGTGTTCCAGGGTTGCACCGGCCAAGCCGGGGCCGCTGTCTTCGATGACGAAAGTGACGAAATCCTCATCCGCCTCGGAACAGCCGATCCGCACCCAGCCATCGGCCCCGGCGGCCTCGATCCCGTTCCGCAGAACCGCAACGAGGGCGTGCTTGAGTTGCGGCCGGTCGCCCCGAACGAGGGCACCTTGCGCAACCGCCCCGGCTTCGAGGCGAACCTTCTTTTCGGCCGCGAACGGGCCGAGTTCGTCGCACGCTGTGGCAACCAGCTCCGCGGCGGGGAACCGGTGCGGGGTCGGTTGCGGGGGGCGCGCGAACTGCATCAGGTCGCGCACGATACCCGCGATCCGGTGCGTCTGACGGATGATGGATTGGAGCGCTTCGCCGCGGTCCGGGTCGGGCTCGGTGCGGTACAAGCGCTGCGCGTGCCCCGAGATGACCGCGAGCGGGTTGTTGATCTCGTGCCCGGCCCCGGCCGCAAGTTCGGCCAGCGCCCGGAGCTTCGCATCGCGCGTCTGCGCGTCCGTTTCGCCGCCCACCTGGGCGAGCGCCCGGTGTAGCTCGTCGTGCCGGTCCTCCAGGCGCATGACAAGAGCCGCGCCGTTGCGGCGCCGGCTCTCGCCCGCCAACTTGAGGAGGTTGGCAACGAGCGGAACTTGGTGCGGGTTCTGGTCCGTGGTCCGAACAGGCGCGCCGGCCCGCTCGGTCGGAGCCGGCCACAGCTCCTCGAGCTGCGCATCGGTGAGCTTCAATTCGGTGAGCAGCTCCGCCCGGTTGGTTCCTTCGGTCAGACCGAGCGGGTGGAGCCGGCGCTCCGCTTCGAGCGCAGCGAGCTGCGCCACCGCAAGCAGTCCCACCTCGGGAACGAGCGCGCGAGCCACCACGAGCGGGAGGTTCAGGTTCCCGAGAGCGGTCGCAACCCAGCCGGGCAGGCGCCACCGCTGCGCGAGCCGCCGGGCAATCGCGTTCTGGTCGAGGCCCCACGCCTGTGCCTGTGCCGCAAGTGCTCCGGGCGCCCCCGGGTTATTCAGCGGCTCTCGGGCGGCGCCGGCATCGGTTGCTGTGACCGCGAGCCACCCCAGGGGGGCCAAGGCCACGAGAAGGGAGGCGCGATCCGGACAGGCCCGGCGGGTGTGTTCGGCAAGGTTGCGAGCGAACGCGCCGCCCGCGTGTGCGAACGCGCGGCACCGCTCCGCACTATCGGACCCCGGGTCGATCCAGGCTCCCGGAACGCCTCGCAGGTGAGCAGCAGCAGTTTCGGGGAGAACCGCGGAGGCAAGAGCTTCCTGACAAAACAAACCCACGCGCTGTGGCGCCGCCGCGGGCGCGAAGCGGAGCAGAAGCAGAACCAGCGCGGGATCGGCTAACACGGCCTCGCCGGGAGCCGACGGCACGAGCCCCGCCGGGGCTTCGGCGAGCCGGATCAGGCTATCCGTGTTCGGGCACAGCCACGGCAACCCGGCCGCGACCCGCCCCACCGCCTTCCCTGGCATGGCAACCTCAGTGATGAGCGGTGAGCGACGAACGACACGTGAGGTACGGGTGAGTGACGGCATGGAGCCCGCGGCTCCCGGACCCGTCACTCATCACCCACCTCGCACCAGCCGCCACCCACCTCCGACTAGGCAAGAACCCCGGTTTCGATGTCCAACTGGGCGCACATCTTCTCGATGAGGTGGTCCACATCGAACGGCTTGTGAATGAACTCGTCGGCCCCGGCGAGTTTGAGTTCCTGCACCTTGTCCTCTTCGATCATGCCCGAGATGCAGATGATGCGGACGTCTTCCATTGACGCATCGGCGCGGACCCGGTGGCACACTTCCTTGCCGTTGATGTCCGGTAGCATCACGTCGAGGATGATGAGGTCCGGGCGGTAGTCCTTCACCATCATCCCGGCGTCGAACCCGTTCGACGCGATCCGCACCTCGAACCGGCCGTCGTCCTGAAGGGCCGAGTTGACGACCGCGACCAGTTCCAGGTCGTCGTCCACGAGCAGCACCTTGCGCTTGCCGCTCTCCAGGGCGTCCGTCGGGATGCCGTTGTCCTTCATGAACTTGTACAGCGCCTCGCGGGGGATGCGCCGGAACTTGCTCCCGGGAACGCGGAACCCTTTGAGCTGCCCGTTGTCGAAGCAACGGATAATCGTCTGCTGCGAGACCTTGCAGATCTTCGCCGCTTCGCCGGTTGTGAACACCGTCTTCATACGCGCATCCGCCTGGCCGGCTCAGCCGGCTCGCATGGGGGAGATCCGCGCACGGCCGAACGACCGAGCCGAGCGGCGGACCGAAACACTTCGTCCGTGACTCACGCAGGACACTTCTGGCGACACCGCCCGCGCTCACCAGCGCGGCCGACGGTGACGGAGAGGTAAAACAGCCGACCAGTCCGGGATGAAGCGACAGTGGTGGTAGCACAGATCGGAGCGGCTTCGCCTGCCTCACCCCATCATACCCAGAGCCTCTGTCCGATCAACGGTGTGGTCCCCGTGCAGTTGAGGCAAAAAGCCCCACCCACCCGAGTTCCGCTCGCGCCATCCGAACAAAGCCCCCAGGGCTCCCAGCCTCATGCCAACGGACCCGAACCGCGCTTTCCCTCCGCCCAGACCTTGGCTCCTGCCGACTCGGTCGCGAAACTCATCGTCTCCGCCGCTCCCGCAGCCCCACGATTTTACCCGCGTCCCCCAGAAGGTTCGGCGGGAGCGGATCGGGCTGTGCGGAACATGCGTCGAACGCGGTCGCGACCGACCCCGCGGGTTTCACCGGTTACCCGGCTTCTCCCCAACGGGCAAGCGGCCCATAACTGCTCATTCCAGATAAAGCAACAGCATTGCGAGGTCGGCCGGGGTGATGCCGCTGATGCGGCTCGCCTGGCCTAAACTCGCGGGCCGCACGCGACTCAGCTTCTCACGGGCCTCGTGCCTCAGTTGGGCGATCTGGGCGTAATCGAAGGTGTCGGGGATCCGGCGGCTCTCCAGTCGCTGGAAGCGCTCGACTTCCGCCGACTGGCGGTCAATGTACCCACTGTACTTGGCTTCCAGAACCACCTGCTCGACCACGTCGGGCCGCCGCTCCCACTCCGCCAGCGCCGGGAACCGCGCCACCACCTCGGCCCACTCCACCTCCGTGCGCCGCAGCCACGTCGCGAGCGAGTCGCCGCCGCTCCGATTCGACTTTAGCACGGTTTGAAGCTCGGCGATCCCCGCCGCCTTGCGCTCGAACCGCTCCCACTCCGCGGCGCTCACCGAGCCGACCCGGTGCCCGAGCGGGGTGAGCCGCCGGTCCGCGTTGTCGTGCCGCAGGAGCAACCGGTACTCGGCCCGCGACGTGAACATCCGGTACGGTTCGTCCACGCCCTTCGTCACCAGGTCGTCAATCAGGACGCCGATGTACGCCTGACTGCGGTCCAGCACGAGCGGCGCGGCGCCTTTCAGTTTCAGGGCGGCATTGAGGCCCGCCATGAGGCCCTGAGCCGCGGCCTCTTCGTACCCGGTGGTCCCGTTGATCTGTCCGGCGAAGTAAAGACCCGCAACCGGCTTCGTTTCGAGCGTCGGGTGCAGTTGCGTGGGCGGCGCGTAGTCGTACTCGACGGCGTACCCCCAGCGCATCACTTCTGCGTTTTCCAGCCCGGGGATCAGCCGGAGCATCGCCGCCTGTACGTCTTTCGGGAGGCTCGTGCTGATCCCGTTGCAGTAATATTCGCGCGTGTTGAGCCCTTCGGGTTCCAGGAAGATGAGGTGCGAATCTTTGTCCGCGAACCGGACCACCTTGTCTTCGATCGACGGGCAGTACCGCGGCCCGCGGCCACAGATCTGCCCGCTGTACATAGGGGCGCGGTGCAGGTTCGCGCGGATGGTGTCGTGAACCGCGGGCGTGGTCTCGGTGGAGTGGCACACCACCTGTGGAACGGTGATCTTCTCGGTACTGAAGCTGAACGGGCGCGGGGTGGGGTCGCCGGGCTGCTCCTGGCACTTGGTGAAGTCGATGGTCCGCCCGTTCAACCGGCACGGGGTGCCTGTCTTGAACCGCGCGAGGACGAACCCGGCGTCCGCGAGACTGGTGCTCATGCCTTCCGCAGACGAGTCGCCGGCGCGCCCGCCGACGGTCTTGGCCTCGCCGGTGTGCATGATCGCTTTCAGGAACGTGCCGGTGGTCAGGATCACCGCGGGCGCCAGGTAGCGCGTGTCCCCACGGGTGACGACCCCGGCGACCCGCCTCGTCGCGGGCGATGCGGAATCGGAGTGCGGCTCCAGCAACAGCCCCTCAACCAGTTCCTGCCGGAGCGTGAGGCCGTCCTGCTCCTCGACCCAGCGCTTCATGGTGAACTGGTAGAGCTTCTTGTCGGCTTGCGCGCGGGGGGAGTGCATTGCCGGGCCTTTTGACGCGTTCAGCACCCGGAACTGGATGCCGCTGGCGTCGATGCACTTGCCCATGACGCCGCCGAGTGCATCGATCTCGCGCACGATCTGCCCCTTGGCGACCCCTCCGATCGCCGGGTTGCAACTCATCTGCGCAATCGCGTCGGCGTTCATCGAGAGCAGGCACGTTCGGAGCCCAAGCCGCGCCGCCGCCATTGCGGCCTCGGTGCCCGCGTGCCCGGCCCCGACAACCACCACATCGAACCGGTACTCCAGATCGCTCACAGCACCCTCTCGAATTCGTCGGCCGCTGATCCGTTGGAACTCATAATAGCGTGCCCGCGCGGTCCGTGCGTTCGGGCCGGGCGCGAACCCGTCAATCACCGCCCGTGTTCGGTCCCTTTTTGTCGTGCGCCGGTGTTCAGAACGGCACGGGTTTTCACAATGCACGCGCTTCCCACTTCAGGTCCGGCGGTTTAAGATTGCGTTAAGTCATTCAAACCGGAGCCGACGTCGCTGAACGGGAAGCTGAGATCCCTTTCAAATGCTTGACCGTACCGGGATCGAACCGGCGACCCGGTCACCGGCACAGGCTGACGTGTGCCCAACCGGTCGCGCCCCATTTTCGCGCCAACATCGATTATGCCCGAGCCCATGCCGTCACGGCCCAAAGGCCGTCCTTTGTTCCAGGACCCGGCCCCCCATTCCGTGGGCCAAACAGAACCGACCATCCCGTTCCGTGAAGCCGCGACGCCGGCCTCGGACACGGGAGACCGCGTCACCCAACACGACCCGATGGAACTTATGAACGAAGCTCCCACCGCACCGTCCCGGCTCCCGGTGATCCCGGGTTACGAGTTGGAAGAGTTCGTCGGCAAGGGCGGCATGGGCATCGTGTACCGCGCGCGGCACGGCGCCACCGGCCGCGTGGTCGCGCTGAAACTCATCAGCCCCCGTGGCGCCAGCGACGAGGTCGCCCGCGCGCGGTTCGTGCGCGAGATCCGCGCCCTGGCCGCGATCAAGCACCCGAACATCGTCCCCCTGTACGACGCGGGCGATTGGCACGGGTTCCCGTACTGCACAATGGAGTTCGTCGCGGGGGGCACCCTGAGCGACCACCTCAACCGCATCCGCGCCGACCTCGATGGGGCAGTGGCGCTGATGGCGAAAGTGGCCCGCGGGGTCGCCCGGCTCCACTCCGCGGGCATCCTGCACCGCGACCTGAAGCCCCTGAACATCTTGCTCAGCGAGGGCGACGAGCCCCTCGTCGCGGACTTCGGGCTGGCGAAGTGGGTCGGTGCGGACTCGGACCTCACGGTCACCGGGTTGCCCGTCGGCACGCGCCCGTACATGGCCCCGGAACAGACCCTCGGAGACAAGCGGCTCTCCACGCACGCGTGCGACGTTTGGTCGCTCGGGGTGACCCTGTACGAGGTGCTCACGGGTCAGCGCCCGTTCAACGACGACGGGTTCACCGGCGTGTACCACTTCATCCGCACCGCCGAACCGCCCCCGATGACGGCGCTTTCGCCGGACCTGCCGGAGGCCCTTCAGGCCGTGGTCCTGAAGTGCCTCGCGAAGCAACCGGAGGACCGCTACCCGAGCGCCGCGGCCCTCGCCGAGGACCTCGACCGGTGGTTGCGCCGGGAACCGGTCCTCGCCCCCCTCCCGCCCCCTCCGGGCGCCGGCGGAGGCGCAGCGGCCCCTCCCCTGCTCTCATTGGGTTCGGACGCGCAAGGGGTCCAAAGACCGAAACGCCGGAGCCGCGTCCCGGCACTCGGGGTCGGGCTCGTTCTCGCCGCCTTCGGGGTCGCAACGCTCTTCCCCAAGCAACCGGCCGAACCGCCCGTTACAGAAAAGGCGGAGGCGCCCACCAGCAACGAGCCCCCACAACCGACCGCCGCGGAAAAACGAGAGCGTCAGTTCCTGTTCTGGGCTCAGCAGCTAGCCGCGGGGAAAAAGGTGTTCCTCACCGACGACAAGGGGCGCCCGTCCGTGGACCCCGTTGACGAACTGGAGCGCGTGCTCCAAAGGGATCAGTGGGACGAGTACCATTCGTTCTCCCGCCACGGGATCGGGATCGCGAACC
>DASWYH010000450.1:0-7563 GCA_036405095.1 Gemmata sp.
GCTTGCGGCACCGGCGCACGAGCGCGGCGGTTCGCGCCTCGAGCAGCTTCAGTTTCGCGCCCGCGGTGCCGGGCTCCAACTTCGGGTGATCGTGGTCGTCCTCCATCACGTTCACCGCGTTGTCGAGTTCACTGCCGAGCCCGCCGGCGGTGGGCAACTGGGTCACCACCCGGTACAGCTTGCTGTAACACTTGTCGAGCCGGTTCTCGTCCAGTCCGTCCTCGTGGCACAGCGCTTGAATCAGCGGCAACAGCTCACGAATGTCTGCGGCCAACTGAGCGGAGTCTTCGAGGGTCATTCCGGACCTTTCTTGAACTCGGGGTATCTGTGCCGGATGCGGGTCACGGCCACGAGGCACGCGGCGCGCTCGCTGACCCCGCGCGACAGCATGAACTCGTCCAGCAGCGGCAGGACGCCGCCGCCGAATTCTTTGTCCTCCAGCCCCAGGTCGCGCATCACCTCAATGAGGTCGAGTTTGGCGCGCCGGGCGGGGAGCGGCTTCACGCTCACCACCTTGTCGGGCTTCTGCGCGCTGGGGTCGTTCGGATCGGTGTCTTCGACCGCGTCCCGCGACTTCTCCGGGCGCCCCGGCGGGATCTCGAACAGGATGCGGCGCAGGAACGCGCTCAGCGTGGGCTTCGCCGCGGGCCACGTCTCCGGTTTGTGCGGGATGCCCTCGCCGCGGTTGGCGGCGGCCTTCTCCGCGTCCTTTTTCGCCTTCGCCCCGACGGTCGGCTTCGGCGGCACCGGCGGCTTCCAGTCGGGCGTGAGCCCGCGGTCCCGGTAGACGGTCCAGAGGGCCCGGATCACGAACGCGCGCACCTTGCGGTCCGGGCTCTCCGACAGGCGGAACAGCTCCTCCGGCACGCGCAGCTTCGGGAGCCGGTTGATGAGTTCCATGCCGAGGGCGCGGGTTTCCTCGTCGTTCGATTCGCAGAACCGGTAGACCGCGCTGGCTTCGAGCTTGGACGGGTCGAGCCGGAACGGGCGGTTGGGCGGGGTGTCTTCGGCGAGCAACGATTTCGCGACGAACCGCCGAACGTCCATAAAGGGGATATCGGCGAGGCCAACGAGCTGATCGACGCCCGGGTTCCAGCGCGCGAACTCCCAGCCCGCGAGTTCGAGGGCGAACTCCCGGAGCGGCTTGCGGCTCTCGCTGAACAGCGGCAGCACGCGCTCTAGGGTGAGGAAGCTGGTCGGGATCTCGGCGCCCGGGTCCACGGGCTTGTCCGTGAGCTTCTGCGCGATATTGGGGTGGTGCCGCCGGACGTACTCGCGCGCGAACTTGCCCACCGGCGCGTCCGCGGGGCCGGGCGCAACCACCAACTGCCAGAGCCGCTCGCAGCCGCGGGTGATCGCGTCCCCCGAAGCGGTCACCTGGTGCCCGCTCAGCATCTGGAGGAACATCGTTTCCGAGATGATCCGGATGTTCGCACCGGCCTCGTTCAGCTCCTCCGCCTTGACGTACTTGGCGCCTTTCTGTCCCTGCCCCAGAAAGGGCGAACCGGAATCGCCCACCACCAGGTAGTGCAGCTTCGGCGAGACCTGACCCGCGACGACGCCGTTCGACGCTTTCACTCGGGCTTCGGCGTCCTTGACGGTGATGTGGGCCGGGGTGCCCGTGAAACAGAAGCTCGCCTTTCCCAGATCGACCGGCCCCGCCGGGGGCGTGGGCGCTCCGGAGGCGGGCGCGGGTGCCGTTCCGGTCGCGGCCTCTTTCGGGGCGAATTCCGCGGGCACGAACGTGCGGATCAAGCGGTCACTGGCGAAGTCGTGGTACATCGGCTCGCTGCGTGCCACCACCCGCAACAGCCACTCCAAGGTGAGCTCGGGGTTGGTGAACTTGCGCACGTCCGCGAACCAGCGGAGGACGCGCTGGGCGCGGCCGTCGTCGAAGCTGAGTTCCTTCGCCCACTGGCCGTTGGCGGCCTTGAACGCCGCGAGCCACGGGGCGGCGTCCCAGTCCGGCGCGAACGCGAGCGCCTTCAGAAAGTCGAGGCCGATCGTCTGCGGCTTCAGCTTCCCCTTCTCCAGCCAGTCATCGACCGTGTCCGACGACGCGGGGTACAGCGCGAGCCACTGGAGCTGGTCCGCCGGCACGGCGTTCAGGTCGAACTTGCCCAGTTGCTCGGTCACGTACTCGGCGATGCGGTCCGCGACCTCGCTGTCGCCATCGGGGTCGGTCTTGCGGAGCAACTGGATGAAGAACGGCGCCCCGAGTGCCTTGAGGTCGTGCGTTTTCGGGAGCAGCTTCTTCGCGAACTCGAACGCATCATCGCTGCGCGACAGCATGCGCCCCTGGAACCAGTCGGGGGTGAGTTCGTTCGCCCCGAAGTGCTTGGTGATCGAGTCCGCGGCGAACTTGTGCCCGTACTGCGTTTCGAGCAACTGGCCCCAGGCGTCGAGCCCCACCCCCGTGCGCGGGTCCTTCTCGCCGAGGAGGTCCGTCGCGAGCTTGCGGACATCGTCGTTGTCGTTGTTCGCGAGGCGGATCAGCTCGCTCACCGGCAAGTCGCGGGCGTGCGTGCGAGCGTAGTTCGCCGCGTACTTCCGCGCGTCCGTCGAGGGCGAATCGAAGAGCTTGAGAACCGCCTCGTGCAATCCGAGCGCGCGGAACGCGCTCTGCTCGAACTTGGGCACGTTCTGGAGCAGCCACACGACGAAGTCGTGGATCGAGCGGCTCGGGACCGCGACCAGCCGCACCACCCAGGAGGGCTCCGTGTCGCGCAGGATCTGCCGGAAATCGGTTTTGAGCGCGGTGGTGGCGTAGTCGCGGACGGCGTCGGACTTCGCGCGTTCGAGGAGCGAGAAGAGCGGCCGGTGCGAGCGCTTCCAGGTTTCGCCGTAGGCCCGGTTCTTGAGGTTCGTCGGGTCGGCGGTCTTGTCGTTCCAGCCGAACCGGAAGTTCGAGCGCCCGTACTTCTTCGATTCGTGAAACAGAATGTGATTGAAAACCCACGTCCCGTTGAGGCGGACGTTGTCGGTGTAGTTCACGAGGAACTCGCACGCGACATCGGGGTACGTCGCCGGGAGGTGCAGCCCCACGCGCCGGAGGTAGCGCCACGCCCGGCGCACGAGGTAGGCGATCGTCGCGCCGCTCACCTGCTTGCCGTGGGCGGCGCCGGCGTGCGCCATGTCGAGCCGCGCCGCGATCGCGCCGAAGATCTCCGTGTCGTTCTTGGCTTCGGCGTCCTTGAAGATCTTCTTCAGCGCCTTCCACGGGCCGTAGACGAGGGGCACCTTCGCGATGATCCGCAACAGGTAATCGCGGGCCAGCGGGTCGTTCGAGTCCCACAGGGTCGAAATGACCTCGTGGACCTTTAACTTGTCCGCGAGCGGCACCTCGGCGGTGGGGGCCTCCAGCGCTTTCAGGGTCTCGATGCGGAAGTGCGCCTGTTCCTCTTTCGACTTCTGGCGGTAGCGCCAGTCGCGGAGCTGGTTGAGGAACTTGTCGAACGTGAGGGCGCCATCGCGGATCGGCGCTTCGGGCGCCGGGACGGGCTGGGCGCAGAGCTGTTCGATGAGCGTGATGAGCCGCGGGTCGCGTGCGTCCCAGGCTTTGCGCACGTCGTCGAGCGTGAGAGTGGCCGCCATCAGGAGAGCCCCTACTTGGCGAGCGGCGCGGCCCCCGCCGAGCCGGTCAGGTGTCCGTCAACTTCCGAAACAGACGCGGGAGCGTCCACTTCTCGACCTGATCCGCGGAGGGCTCACGGCACCGCCGAGTAGTCCCGAGTTACTCTCGGTTCGGAACCGCGACCCCCCGAGGTTGTTCCAGACCGAACCGAGAGTAACTCGGGACTACTCGGAAGCGGTGCTGGAACAGCCGTCCTCGGGTGGTGTGGTAAGGCAAGCGCTCGGCCGACGCAACATCGGCCTGCTCCAGAGGAGCGAGCTGAACAACTCCCACGTCTGCTTCGTAAGTTGAGGAAGGTTGTAAACGACGCGGGAAGCCGCTGCAAGCGCGGTAGCTCGCTTTTTTTCTGCACGAGGTGCGGCAGCAGTTTGCGAGAAGGGTTGTGCGGTTCGAGCGCCGGCCCCACGAGCGCCGCATTTGCTCAAGAGGCAGCGTCAATCCGGGCGAACAAAAGCTTGCTTCTTATCGCACCGGTCCGGGCGCGACCCGCCTGCGGCTCGCGGGTTCACTCGTGCTCGACGCGGTGCCCGCGCGCGGCGCGCGTCACGAAGCACGGCACCCGGCTCCGGAAGCGGAGCACCAGAGACAGCGCGGTGTCCGGGTCCGGGGCGAGCGCGCACACGGTCGGCCCCCACGAGCTCTGGCTCACCCCGCGCACGCCCCGCGCCCGCAGGTCGGCGACCAGCGCCGCGATGTCCGGCGACGCGTACACCCCGCCCTGCGCCGCGGCGAACGGCTCACCCGCCTTGCGGTTGTACTCGTATAGCGCGTCCCCGAACGCATCCGGATCGGCCCGCCGCGCCGCGGGCAGGAGCACGTCCTCCGCGAGCGCGCGGAGCGCGCCCGGGTCGCCCGCCCCGGTCGCGGCCGCGAACGCCTGGCGCTCCCGCTCGCCGTGCCACCGGGTGGCCGCGGGCGTGAACAGCACCACCCGCCACTCGTCGGGCAGATCGACCCGCGCGAGGAGCGGCGAAACGCTCTCGCCGGGCACCTTCCCGGCATCGACGAGCAACCCGCCGTGATCGAACCCGTGGACGCCGATCGCCGACCGCTCGCCGCGCCCCGCCCGGGCCGCGAGCTCGGGCGCGGACAGTCCCCCGGCCCCGCACGCGACCGCGAGCGCCTTCGCGACCGCCAGCCCGAGCTGTGTGCCCACACCGAGCCCGGTGTGTTCGGCCGGGGCACGTTCGACCAGCACCTGGTACGGGCGCCGCCGGTCCTCGGGCAGCGCCAGCGCGAACCGCATCGCGAACGCCTGCGCGCGGCTCGCGAGCGGCCCCTCGAACTGCCACGCGGGCGCGGGCCGGAGGGTCACGACCACGCCCGGGTGCTCGACCATCAGCCCGACCCCGCCGAACGCGCGCCCCGCGGCCCCCGGTTCGCCCGGGGCGGGTACGCGGAACAGCCCGAAATGGAGCCGGCTCGGCGCGACCACACGAATCATCGACCCGCCTCCGCTTCGCGCAGCTTCGCTTCGAGCAGGTCCATCGCCTGGTGCTCCCCGGGGCCGCCGGTCTTGCCCACGATCACCCGCAGCTTCGCGAACTCCGCGGCCACTTCGGCCAATGGTATCAGGTGCAACCGGGTCGCGAGAATGGCGGCCTCGACCACCGCGTGTTTCGCCCGGTTGAACCCGAAGAAGTCGCGCCCCCGGCCCGCGTGCGTCACCGCGGCTTCGAGGTTCACCCGCTCGCCGCTCGCGTCGATGGAGGTCACCACGAACTCGAAGTACCGGCAGCAGTCTTCGAGCACGAACCCGCGCACCCGCTCGGCCGGGCGCGTCGGGGGCAGTGTACCCACGGCCCCGATCGCCGCGCGCGCGAGCAGCAGCGCGTCGTCGGTGACGTGGAGGACGCCCTCCGGGTGCCGGAGCAGGTTCTTGTACGTGTTCGAGGTGGGGAACGGTTTCAGGACGAACCGCGTGAAGTCGCTCGCGACGCGCGGCCCCATCGGCGCGAGGTGCGCGGCGCCGTCGGCGCCGGTGGTGGTGACGAGCGCTTCGAGGATCATTGGGGCTCCAGCGCGCGAAGCAGCCCGGCGGCCTTGTGGAGCGTCTCTTCGTACTCGCGGGCCGGGTCGCTGTCCGCGACGATCCCGCCGCCCACCGGGAACTGCACCCACCCGCGGCCGGCGGTGAACGTGCGGATCAGGATGTTCGTGTCCATCGCGCCGTTGAACCCGACCCACCCCAGGCACCCGCAGTACGGCCCCCGTGCGGTCGGTTCCAGTTCCGCGATGATCTCCATCGCGCGCACCTTCGGCGCCCCGGTCACGCTCCCGCCGGGGAACGCCGCGGCGAGCAGATCGAGCGCCCCGACCCCGGGGCGGAGCCGCCCGCGCACCTCCGAAACCAGGTGGTGAACGTACCGGAACGATTCCACCTCGCAGACCCGCGGCACCGTCACGGACCCGAACTCCGCCACCTTCCCGATGTCGTTGCGGAGCAGGTCCACGATCATCACGTTCTCGGCCCGGTCCTTCGGGCTGGAGGCGAGGTCGCGCGCGAAAGCGGCATCGGCTTCGGCGGTCTTCCCGCGCGGCCGGGTGCCCTTGATGGGCCGCGTCTCGATGCGCCCGTCGGGGTGGGCACGCAAGAAGCGCTCCGGCGACGCGCTGAGCACCTGGAACGCGAGCGCGTCGAAATAGGCCCCAAAGGGGGCCGGGTTGAGGTGCCGGAGCCGCCCGTACAGCTCGAACGGGTGCTCGCGGAGCGGCGCGAGGAGGCGCTGCGAGAGGTTCACCTGGAAGCAGTCGCCGGCGTGGATGTACTCGACCACCCGCCGCACGGCCGCCTCGTACCCCGCGCGGTCGAAGTTGCTGGTCACGCCCGGGCAGTCCGGGAGCGGGAACTGCGGGCAGAGGTCGGAGGCAGCGACCGGGTTCAGCCGCGGAATCGGGCGCGGTTGCAGGAAGCCCGGCGCCCGCAACCGCCCGATCACATCGGTCAGGCGCGCCGCCGCCCGGTCCGCCGAGCGGCGCTCGCCGCACCCGGTCGAAACGACCCAGGCCCGGTTCTGCGCGTGGTCGAACGAAACGACCCAGTCGTACATCGCGTAGGAGACGAGCGGCTGGCGGAACTCGTCCCACCGGCTGGCGGGCACCTGGGGCTCCTGCTCCCGTAACAGCCCGTACCCGAACACGCCCCCGAGCCCGCCCTGAAACGGCGGGAGGTCCGGGGCCGTGGCGACGCTCCCGACCCACGCCGGGCGCCCCAGCCCGAAGTGCCCGTCGCACGGTTGGGCCGCCGGGCGCGCGAACCGGCCGGGGTCGTTACCGGGGCCGGTGCTGATCTTGTACGGGTTGGCCGCAACGTAGGAGTAGCGCCCGCGCTCGGCGTGTTTCTCGGCCGAATCGAGGAAGAAGAGGCAGGTGAGGGGCGCCAGCTTCCGCGCAACGGTCCAGGGGTCCGGGGCGGGAACGAGTTCCACCGCTAACGGGCCGCCCGGGGGCGTCGGCACGGGCACCGCGTCGAACTGGAGTGAGCCACCCGTGTCCATGAGTGCATTCTACGGCGCACGAAAAAGCCCACACGCACGAGGCGGGTGGGCTGCGGGAAAAACGCCCGGAGCTGCGAGCTCACAAATCCTATCGCCGGCAGGTCGGAAGCCGCATCGCGTTCCGACACCAGCCCCGCCCCGGCAACCTTGAGGCCCGAGGTCCTCAGCCCTTGGCCTTGACCGCGGCCTTCACCAGCTCCTCGACCGCGGCGTCGATCTTGTCGTTGCCCGGGTTCCCGACCCACTTGTGCTTGATGACCCCGGTGTGGTCGATCAGGTACAGGGTCGGGAACGCGCGCACCCGGTACTTCTTCAGCACCGCGCTCTCCGGCCCCTGGTCCCACCAGTGGGTCCACGGCATCTTCTCTTTCTCCAGGAACTTCTGGAGCGTCTCCTTCTTGTCGTCGGCGCTCACGCTGATGAGCTCGAACG
>DASWYH010000451.1:0-4664 GCA_036405095.1 Gemmata sp.
GGGCGCAAGGGCCGGAGACAGGCGCGTCTCGGTTTCCGGCCCTTGCACCCGCCGGCGCGCTGCCGCCCGCACACGCTGCGACAGGAGGTCGCTATGGGCTTTTACAACGGCCGCGTCACATTTTTGCGCTTCAAGGTGTCCGGCACGGCGCCGCGGCAGTTCGACGACGAGCACCTTGCACGGCTCTCCGACCGGCAAGCGGGCCGGCAGCGGATCGCATCGGCCGACGGGGTCGAGACCGGGTGGACCGCGGGCGAACACATCCTCGACACCGATTTCGGCTTCGAGAAAAACATCATCAACGACACGCTCACGTTCGACCTCCGGGTCGATACGGAGAAGCTCCCGGCGGACCTCCTCCGCGCCTACATGGCCGTGGAGCTGAAGGCGCTCGCGAAGGACAACCCGAGCGGGTTCGCCAGCGCGCGCCAGAAGCGCGAGGCCAAGGAGATCGCCCGCACCCGGCTGGAACAGGAGGCCAAGGACGGGCGCTACCGCAAGCGGAAGTGCGTCCCCGTGCTCTGGGACCGGCTCACCAACGAGGTGCTCTTCGGGGCCACCTCGCTGACCCAGGTGGACCGGCTCACGAGCCTCTTCGAGCAGACCTTCGGGGCGGAACTGGAGTGCGTCACCGCCGGGCGCCGGGCGTACCAGCTCGCGGAAATGCACGCGCGCACCCGGCTCGTCGATGATTCGGCCCCGAGCGCGTTCGTGCCGGGCTCCACGGCGGACGTCGCCTGGATCGCCGACGAGAGCAGCCGCGACTTCATCGGGAACGAGTTCCTGCTCTGGCTGTGGTACTACACCGACGTGGAGTCCGACACGATCAAGCTCGCGGACGAATCCGAAGTCACGCTGATGATCGCCCGGACGCTCAACCTGGAGTGCCCGCGCGGGCAAACGGGGCACGAGACCATCACGCACGAAGGCCCGACCCGGCTCCCGGAAGCGCGGCGCGCGATCCAGAGCGGCAAGCTGCCCCGGAAAGCGGGGCTTACCCTGGTCCGGCACAGCGAGCAGTACGAACTCACCCTCCACGCCGAAACGCTCGGGGTCGGGGGCGCGAAGCTGCCGCCCCCGGATGAGGGCGCCGACGCGCGCGGGAAACTCGACGACCGCGCGAACCAGATCCGCTCGCTGATCGAAACCCTCGACCTCCTGTACGATGCGTTCGGGCAGAAGCGATTCGGCCGCGAGTGGGAGAAGGAACTCGAAGGGATGCAGAAGTGGCTCAAGCGCGGCGACCGGGCCGCGGCCTGACCGCGGCGCGACGTTTGCACACAGCCCCCTGTACCGCGGCGCCCGTCGCGGTGGTGGTTCGTTTACAGGGGGACGCATGACTCGCACCAAGCTGTTCGGCACGCTGGGCCTGCTGGCGGTTTCGTTCGCGGTGGCCGGGACCGCGGTTTCTGTGGGCGGGAGCCAGCCCCCCGCAACGAAAGGCCTTCCGCCAGACACAAAAGCCGTTGACGGCCACATGTCCGCATTTATGGACTGCGCGCGAGCGTGTGACGATTGCGCGCGCAGTTGTAACATGTGCGCGGTCCACTGCACGAAGATGGTAGCGGACGGGAAGAAAGAGCACCTCGAAACGGTCCGCCTGTGTCTCGACTGTGCGACCGTCTGCAAGTCGGCGTCCGAAATCGTCAGCAAGAACGGGCCGTTCTCGGACCTGATCTGCACGGCGTGCGCCGCCGCGTGTAAGCGGTGCGGCGACGCGTGCGAGAAGCACGCTGAACACGACCCGATCATGAAGGCTTGTGCGGACGAGTGCCGCAAGTGCGAAAAAGCGTGCCTCAACATGATGAAGCAGACCATCAAACCGAAGAAATGAACCGCACGAAGGCGAACCGATCAGCGGCCGGGGTCAAGTCCCGGCCGCTCGCGTTTGACCCAAGATCATCTCCACGACCCAGCAGCTCGTGCCGTGGTCGGGGCACAGTTGTAAGTGGTCGTGAATGAGCGGGTCTTCGCAGCCCGCATCGCGGAGCGCGTCCGAGAGGATCGGGTAACGGTCGGTGGCCGCGTCCGCGTGAATCCCCTTCGCGAGCCCCACCACGTCGGCGGTGAGCCACTCAGGGGCAAAAGAGGCGAGAGGAACCGTGGCTTCTGGAACGTGCCAGCGGACGCACGACGCCACGCGGAGTTGGACGCCGTGTGCGGTCGTATCGGCATCGTGGGATTTGGCGAACGTCATCGTCAGCCGCAAGCCGCACAGCCGGTGCCCCGCTTCGCGAGCGTGTTCGACACCCGTTCGCACACCGATACTGACATCGGGGCGGAACTCGCGTGGGCAAACCTCGAACGAGTCCGTTGCGAACCCCACGCTCACCGTTTCGGCAGTGGGGTCGGGTGCGAGTTGGTAATCGAAGTGGAAGAAACGCCCGCGGCTCCCTGTCAGCCAGTGGTCCCGGTACTGGGCCTGTTTCTGCTCGCGCATCGTCTTGAACTGCATGAGCGCACGGTGGTTTCGCGAACGATTTCGGGCAGGGCGAACGCGATATCAATGTGCCCCCGGTGGCTGCGCAGCCCTGGGTGGCTGCGGTCACGGCCTTGATTGCGGCCTGGAGCCGGTCCAGCACCGCGACCACGTCGTCGGGGTGCGTCTGGGCCGAGAGTGTCACCTGAACCACCATCTCGGCGTGCGGGGCCTCGGTCGTGGCGGGTTGGGGAGGGCGTTGCAGTCGTGAACGATGCGCACCAGCCCATTACCGGTGCGCGTGAGGGCGTCAGTCGTGCGGTCGTAAAGGTAGCTCGGCACGTTTTCCCTCCTCAAGATTCTTCGCGTAGCAGCACCCGGAGGCACAGCGACGGGATGTGAGGGGCTCGTGTGTACCGTGGCGGATGGTTGCGCAGCACATGAAATAATACTTCCCGGGCTCCGGAAACACCAGCCGGCGGAACTCGAACACAAGTTCCGCCGGCTAAATCGTATCGGGCGAGCCATCGAATATCATCTCGGTCGGTGACGCGCGGCTGTTCGAAAGAACGAAAGCTGAAGCGGTGCGGGCTTCGGCAGTCAGCCAAAAGGTGCAAAATCCTGCTCACCGTTCAACTGAACGTACAGCGCGAAGTGTGGAGCCAACAACCGGCCCACGGTGTCCGAGCGCGGACATTGGTTCCACAAGATTAAATGGTTTCCGCGCCGCGTCGAACGCGCTGGAGATTCGGTCCAGGAACCCGGGCGTGTTCTGCTTGAGCGCTTCGAGGTGTTCGGCGAGCAGCACCGGCGGTTCGCCCTCGGGTCCTTTCGTGCGGTGCGATCCAGTACTTGCGGCTGAGCCCGCTCCAGCCCCGTGTCAGGACGCCGTCGATATGGAGAGAAGCAGGCCGCGGTGCGCGTTCCGGGTCAGCGGGTCGTACAACCCGCCGGGGACGAATGCCACCGGGTCCGTGGTCCCGGTCGATTTCGTCACCGTGCCGAGCCGAAGCCGGCGGCCCGCGGTGTGTTGCTCGAGTGTCGTGCTCAAATTCATTCGGACCGGTGAGCGGTTGACACAATATTATAAGGACAGGCGTGCAGCGGGCTCGTCTCACGTGACCCACCACAACCCGCCGGCGGCGCGAACCGCCGAGTACGCCGCGTTCCGCCGGACCCAGTCAACCCCCTCCTGTTCCATCAGGTCCAGAAACATGCTGTCCGCTTCCAGCCGCGAGAAGGTGCGGTAAGGCGCCACGTAGGACGCATCCGGGAGCCGCCCCCGGTACTCGTACAGCAGGTCGTGGAAGAGCGGCGCAACGATCGACAGCTCGTTGGGGGCGAGCAGCCACCAGATCGGGCGCGGGATCGATGACAGGTCGAACGCGTAGCCGGCCTTCGCGGTGAGGGTGTAGCCTTGGTACGGGCAACTGTAGTCGCCCAGCAGCAGCCACGTCCGCTTGCCGACATCGTAGGTGATGGGAACGGGGGGCAGTTTCGAGCCCCGCACGGTGAACGCACTGAGCTGCACCCCGCTGAGGGGTGCGAGGGCGGTCGTCAGCCCCGGTTGCGCCGGCAGCGGCGGGGGCACGTGCTCGATCAGCGCGAGCGGGTCCGGTGCAGGGGGCGGGGGCGCGGCGAGCGCGGCTGGCCCGGCGAGCGCGGCTGGCCCGGCGAGCCCGAGCGTCGCCGCCGGGGATGTGATCGGGAGAGTCACCACCTTCGGCGCCTTGGGGGCCGAACCTGCTGTAGTCTTCTTCGCCATTCGTGGCGCTCCAATTAATCGGCTATAAACGCCGCATGAAGGTAACACGTGTACCCGCCGCGCCAATCGAAATTGTGCCGAATTTCTCGGGGGCGCGCACGTTCCGCCGTTCAACGGTTCGGGGCGAAGAGGCCCGCAACAGCGGGCGCCACGAGCGGAGGCACCAGTCCGACCGGTGCCGGTCGCTCGGGGAGCGGCGAAACGGGGGCGCTGGGAGCGGATCACCGAGGGCGGGATAATGCCCCGTTGACACAGACGGGGTGGGTGCCGCTTCGGGGGCGGAGTGGGCGGAGGCGTCACGCCTGGCTCAGGTCGGGCCGTTTCCACTGGGAAGACCGGCGCCGGCGCGGGCGGCCTCCCCGCACCGCCCGCTGCGAGTGCGATGAGCAAACCGAAGGCAACCAGCCCGAACGCTCGTCCGCTCGCGCGCCACCACCCGCCCACTGTTGATCGACTGGCCGACCGGACGATTATTGCTCC
>DASWYH010000452.1:0-2989 GCA_036405095.1 Gemmata sp.
TTCGTCACCCACACCAGGTGCAGGTGGATCGAGAACACTGAATGCGGGCCGTGGCGATGGGAGTCCATGACCACGCCTTATACCTGCTAAAGCCGTCGCCTGAAAGGCGAGGGCTTCAACCCTCCCAGCAGAGGACAGTGACCAGGCCCGCACCGCATTTTAGAAAGGGATGGTGTCGTAGCGGGTGGGCACGGCCGGCGGCGGGTCGGTCGGTGCCGGAGTTGGGTTCTTCGCCCCGCGGGGGGGCAGCTCCCCTTTGCGAATGAGCGCCGCCAGCCCGGCGACGTGCTTGCAGTGGTCCCACCGCAGGAACCCCAGGCACTCGCACGACGTGTCCTCACGGCGGCCGACGCGGACGTGGTACAGTTCGCCCTGTCCGAGCCGGTGGACCCCGAACCCGCGCCCGCCGATGTCGCACCGGATCTCGCAGAACGTGTAGAACTGCGCCTTCCCGTTCAGCGCGATGCAGAACGCACCGATCCCGTCCGCGTTCGGCGGGTACACCAGGCGCACGGTGCGGGTGGGAGGCTTCGCTTTCCCCATAGGAGACTCATTCTAACCACGCGCGCTCCTGTTCGGCGCGGCCAGTAGGGTTACAATTGCTCAAATCCCCAGGGAGAACGCGCGGTATGCAGTTCACGAAGATGCACGGCATCGGCAACGACTACGTGTACGTCGATTGCGTGCGCCACGCCCCGCCCGCCGACCCCGCCGCGCTCGCCCGCGCCGTCAGCGACCGGCACTTCGGCATCGGCTCCGATGGCCTGATTCTCATCTGCCCCAGCGAGTGCGCGGACGCCCGGATGCGGATGTTCAACGCGGACGGGTCCGAGTCCGAGATGTGCGGGAACGGCGTGCGGTGCGTGGCGAAGTTCGTTCACGACCACGGCATCGCGACCAAGCCGCGGCTCGCGATCGAGACCGGGCGCGGGGTGCTCGCGCTCGACCTTGAGGTGAAGAACGGGAAGGCCGAGCGCGTGCGCGTGAACATGGGCGCGCCGATCCTCGAAAGCGCGAAGATCCCGACGACCCTTCCGGGCGACCCGCCGGTCAACGTGCCCCTCGCGTGCGGCGACCAGACGTTCAACGTGACGTGCGTGTCGATGGGCAACCCGCACGCCGTGCTGTACCCGGGGGACCACTACTTCGCGGTCAAGGGGCTCGACCCCGTGGCGCTGATAGGGCCGGAGATCGAGACCCACGTCGCGTTCCCGCGCCGCGTCAACGCGCACTTCGTCAAGGTCCACTCGCCCCACGAGGTCACCATGCGGACGTGGGAGCGCGGGAGCGGGATCACGCTCGCGTGCGGGACGGGCGCGTGCGCGGTCTGTGTGGCCGGCGTGCTCACCGGGCGCACCGGCCGCACGCTCCTCGCGCACCTGCCCGGCGGCGATCTTGAGCTGGAATGGTCCGAGGCCGACAACTGCGTCTACATGACCGGCCCGGCCACCGAGGTGTTCACCGGCGAGTGGCCGACCGCGTGACCCCTCCCTTTCCCCCGCCCCCGCCGCATTACGTGATCCCGCCCCGGCTCTGGTCGTGGCTCGCGGCGCCGTGGACCGTTGCGGTCCTGCTGTGGATCGGCGTGGTGGCTGCCGCCGGGACCATCGGTTACCGCGCGTACACGTGGTTCGACAACGCGCCGCTGGCCCCGCCCGAGCGGCAACGGGCCGACGGCAACGGCGGGCACGCGCAAATCGACTTCGGCGGCCAGTGGCTCATGGGCCGGATGCTCGTGACCGGCCACGGGCGCGAGCTGTACCACCGGCAGCGCCAGTGGCAGGTGCTGCGCGAGGGCTACCCCGAGTCGGCCGAGGCGCCGCTCCAGCGGGGCGGCCCGCGGCCGGAGCGGTTCCTGGCAACCGGGACCGGCACGAACGAACGGTTCGCACACGACGCCGACAACCTGATGGGCTGGTTCATGGGCGAAGCCGACCCCGTGGACGAGTGGAAGCGGGTCGGCAGCGCGACCAGCGCCCCCCTCGCGGTGTTCCCGACCAACCCGCTCGCGCAGGCCGCAATTGGGGCGCACGCGGAACAGCAAATCACACCCGAACTCGCCGCCAAGGTGCAGAAGCCCTCGATCGGCGGGCCGCTGTACCCGCCGGTCCACGCGCTCTTTTACGCGCCGCTGGGGCTGATCGAGAGCCCGCAGCGCGCGTACCGCGTGTTCCAGGCGTTCAGCCTGTTCGTCGTCCTGATGAACGGGCTGGGGATCAAACTCCTCACGCGGGGCCGCATCTGGTGGCCGGTGGCGGCGCTGTGCCTCCTCGTGTTCCCGGGAACCCGGGGCGGGGTCGATCTGGGACAGAACCCGGCGCTGTCGCTGGGCATCATCATCTGGGGCTGGGTGCTGGCGAGCCGCGGGTATCCGGTCGCGGGCGGGATGGTGTGGGGGCTGTTCGCGTTCAAACCGGTGTGGGGGATGGCGTTCTTCCTCGTGCCCCTGCTGATGCGCCAGTGGCGGTTTTGTGCCGCGATGGTCCTCACCGGGGCCGCGTTCGGCGCGCTGACGCTCCCGTTCGTGGGCCTGGAGAGCTGGTTCGAGTGGCTGAAGGTGGGGCAGGAGGCGGCCGAGCTGTACAAGGTGAACGACAACTGGATCCACCTGAGCCGCGACCTGCACGGCATCCCGCGGCGCATGTTGCACGACTTCACCGCGCCCGAGAAGGAGCGCGACAAGCCGCTCACGAACGCGCTCGCGTGGGGTCTGTGGGCGGTCGTGTTCGGCGGAACGGCGCTCATTTATCTCGTGCGCGGCGACCGCACCCGGATGACGGGCCTGAGCGCGGGGCTGCTGTTCCTCGGCGCGTACCTGACGTGCTACCGGTTCATGTACTACGACGTGCTCTTATCGGCCGCGGCGCTGGCGGTGCTGTTCGCCGACCCGCGGCGATTCTTCCGCACACCGACCTTCGCACTAGCGCCGGGGCCGAGCGCGGCCCCCCTCCCGACCGCGCGCGCGTTGCCCGCTCCCGGAGACGCGCGT
>DASWYH010000453.1:0-1919 GCA_036405095.1 Gemmata sp.
GCGACCGGCCTTGCCACCCGCCGCGGTGAACATCGACGCGGTCCCGAGGTAGGTGGCCGCCAGGGCGTCCCAATCGTGGTCCGTGAGCTTCCCGTCGGCGCTCAGGGCCCCAGACACGAGTTGGCGCGCGATCCGGCGCGGGACCTCGTCCGCAACGGCCCCCGGGTTCTTGTCCTCGGCGGCCTGGAGCTGCGCGAGCCACCGATCGAGTTCGGCGCGGGCCTCCAGCGCGCGCGCCGCAACGTCCGCGGCGCGCGGAGCCCGCTTCTCCCCCATCACCTTGCGGAGCCCCTCAAGTTTCGGCAACTGCGGCGAGCTTACACCGGGAAACGCGAGCCCGCAAGTTTTTGCCGCAACGCCCACGCCGGTGTTCGACCACACTTCCCAACCGGGGGTCCCGGGCGCTCGCGCGGCGGCGCTGAACTCGCCCCGGAGGCGCGGGTCGCCGATCTTCTGGTGGCACGAGTAGCAACTGTACCCGCTGAACTCGGGCCACGGGTGCGCCGCGCTCGGGGGCTCGGTCTTTTTGGCGCGCTCGTAGAGGAGGTTGACGGCCGCCCGGAGCGTCGCGACCTGTCCGATCACCCACACCCGCACCTCGAAGTCGAGCGCGGAGCCCTTTTCGGTCCAGTGCTTGCGATACCCGGCCTGGGCGTGGAAGCTCGCGGCCTCGAACGCCAGCCGCGGGTGCCCGGCGGCAATGAAGTCGTGGTTCATGTCGCGGTCCCGGTCGCCGACGTGGCAGCTCGCGCAGTTCAGGGTGCGGGCGACGAGGTTCTTCGTCGGCACGAACCCGAAGTCCTCCCACTTCGACTGGTTGCTGCGGGCCTTCCACGACGGGAGCGTGTGCTCGGCGATCCACTTCTCGGCCGGCCCGTGGCACCCGCCGCACCCGACCCCTTCTGACAGGAACTGTTCGCGGTTGCCAGACTGCTTGGTGCCCGCGACGGGAGCGTGGCAGGTGAGGCACTTCGTGTTTTCGTGGGGCAGCGGCTCCTTCACCCCATCGAAGCCGAGCAGTTGCCCCATGCGAACCGAGACGGGGTTGAAGAGGACGCTGTACGCCTTCGCGTGCGGGTCGCCGGTCGCGGACGGGGCCGCCTCGCGCGCCCAGGTCGAGTGCTCGCTGCCGGGCTTACCAACGGCCCCGCCGCCGTGGCACGCGGACGCCGCGCACGAGGTGCTCGGTGTCGGCGCGAACGGGGCCGGGCCGGCCCCGTAAGGGGCGAGCCCCTTCTCCGGCGCGGCGGGTGGTGCGACGACATCGGGTAAGCGGGCCGGGGGCTGGTGGGACCGGGCCGTACTGAACCCCGCGACGACCGCAGCGGCCAAGGCGACCGCAACAACTGGAACAGCACGCACGATCACACTCGCGGTTCGCTTCCGTCGCATCCGTGCGGGGAAATCCGTATCGGCGCTAGGGCTTGATCAGCGCCTCGAACGCGCCCTTAACCTGAGCCCAGTCGCGGGCACGAAACGCAGGCACGCCGGGGCCGAACTTTGCCTTCACCGCGTCCCCGGACGCGCCCTTCGCGTACTCCCGGGCCGCGAGACCGAAGAACAGTTGTTCGGCGCTGTCCCACTCTGGCACCAGAGGAGCCCCCCCCTGAGGGGGGAAGAACGCGGTCGCCTTCGCGACGACCGCCGGGTCGGGCACGGTCTTCGCCGCCGCGCGGCGCAGCGCGGTCAACCGGTCCGCGGTCGCCCGCGCGAGCGGTTCCGCGGCGGACGCCCGCGCGTGTCGGCTCTTCAGCGGTTGCCCGGTCTCCCCCTCCATGAGCCGCACCAGATTGGACACTTCCGAGGAGGCGCGAGCGGGCTGCGCGAGCCCGGCGGCGTGGGTCACGGGCCAGATCGTTTGCCACGGGGGGGCACCGGGCGGGCGCCCCTGATCCGGGGCGCCCCGCCAGCCCGCTCCC
>DASWYH010000454.1:0-2206 GCA_036405095.1 Gemmata sp.
ATAAGGCCCACTTCCCGCGGCCGAAGGTGTGCGGGTGTTGCATCAACGGGTTCGCGGTCAGCACGCTCCGACAGCTCGGCCTGGGACACGTCCTTGCGAACGGGGTTCCGCTCCGCGACGTGCGCATCGGTGCCCGGCGGCGGACCGCGATAGTGAAGCTCCCCGGCGGCGTGTCGCTGTCGCGCGAAGCGTTCGACGTGGCCCTGATTCGCGAAGCCGAGAAGGCCGGTGCGCGGTTCCGAGAAGGCATCACCGCGAAGCTCAATGGGTCGAACTCGGACCATGCAAACATCCGCGTTCAGGAGCGAGCCGCAACCGACCAAGAGCGCACCGAATCCGTTTGCGCGAAGGTCGCCATTATCGCTTCAGGGCTAACGGGCGGTGATGCGGCGCCGGTCCCGGGCTCCCGGATCGGTGCCGGTGTGGGCGTGCCGGCGGAGCGCGTACCGGCGTTCTTCGATCCCGGCACAATCTTCATGGCAACGGGGGCCGGCGGGTACGTCGGCCTCGTGCGCGTCGAGGACGGGCGCCTGGACATGGCCGCCGCGTTTGATGTGGCGTTCGTGAAGTCGCAGGGCGGTCTCGGCCCCGCGGCGGAAGCGGTTCTGGGTGAGGTCGGCTGGCCGCTCGTGCCCGGGTTGGCGCGGCTCCCGTGGAAGGGCACCCCGGCACTCACCCGGTGCGCGTCCCAGCTCGCGGGCGCGCGGTGGTTCGCGATCGGCGACGCCGCGGGCTACGTCGAACCCTTTACCGGCGAAGGCATGGCCTGGGCGGTAGCATCCGCCGCGGCCGTTGCCCCCATCGCGGCACGCGGCGTGCAAGCGTGGAACCCGGCGCTCACGCGCGAATGGGATGTGGCCCACGGGCGCGTGATCGGGGGCCGCCAGCGCGCGTGCCGCGCCGTGTCGCGCGTGCTGCGCTCGCCCGTGCTGACCGGGGCCGCGGTTCGCGTGCTGTCGGCGCTGCCGTTTCTGTCCGGGCCGGTCGTGAAGGGGCTCAACCGTCCTGCGTCCTTCCGCCCTCACGGTACAACCGTATGAGCTTCGCGATTCACGGGCTTGGCACCGCGCACCCGCCCGATCCGGTGACCGCGGACCAGGGGCTCGGCCTCGCGCGAGCGCTCGCGGGGCCGGACGTGCGCACGTCCACCTGGCTCGGGCCGGTTTACGCGAACTCCGGTGTCGCGGAGCGGTTCCAGGTGATCGGCGGGCCGGTCGTTGCCGACGTGCTGAACGGCACCGCCCACACGAACTCGCCGTTCTTGCCCACAGCGGAAAACGAGGGCGTCGGGCCGACCACCGGGCAGCGGATGGAGATCTACGCCCGCGAGGCCGGGCCGCTCGCCCTGCGGGCCGCGCGCCCGGCGCTGGCGGAATCCGGGTTCGCCCCGAAAACGGTCACGCACCTGGTGACCGTTTCGTGTACCGGGTTCGGCGCCCCCGGCGTGGACTTCGCGCTCATCACCGGGCTGGGGCTGAGCCCGACCGTGGCGCGCACGCACGTCGGGTTCATGGGGTGTCACGGCGCGCTGAACGGGCTGCGCGTCGCGAACGCGTTCGCGACCGCGGACCCCGGCGCCCGGGTGCTGGTGTGCGCGGTCGAGCTGAGCAGCCTGCACTACTACTACGGCAGCGCCGCGGACAAGCTGATCGCGAACGCGATCTTCGCGGACGGTGCCGCGGCCGTGGTCGGGAGCGGGGGCGCGTCTCCCGCCTTCACGCTCGCGGCCTCGGGGTCGTGCCTCGTGCCGAACTCCGCGGCCGACATGGCCTGGACGGTCGGCGACCACGGGTTCGAGATGACGCTCTCGCGCCGCGTCCCGGGGCTGATCGCCGCGCACCTGCGCCCGTGGCTCGAAGCGTGGCTCGGTGACAACGGGCTGTCACTCGCGGACGTGCGGAGCTGGGCCGTTCACCCGGGCGGGCCGAAGATCGTGAGCGCGGTCGAGGAGTGCCTCGCGCTGGCCCCCGAGGCGCTGGCCCCGTCGCGCGGGGTGTTCGCCGCGTGTGGCAACATGTCCAGCCCGACGGTGCTTTTCATTCTGGAAAAGCTGCGCGCCGCCGGCGCCCCGCGGCCGTGCGTCGCGCTCGGGTTCGGCCCCGGGCTGGTCGCCGAAGCGGCGCTGTTCGTGTGAAGCGGTTCAGCCGGTGTACCCGATCGCGCGGAGGTGCTCGCCGGTCAGCACGAACGGCCCCGGCGGGATGCT
>DASWYH010000455.1:0-2422 GCA_036405095.1 Gemmata sp.
CGCACGGGTGCCCGCCGGGAGCGCGTCCCGCGGCCCTGGCCCGCTTCCACCTGCGAAACCGGTCATTCCCGCACCTCGTGTCCCTCGTGTCGCTCCACCGTCCGACGCGGCCCCGCTCACCACCCCGGGGCCGCGTGCTCCAACAGGGCCCAGATCTCCTCGCGCGTCTGGCACCCGCGGAGCTGGAGGACGAACTCGTCGTTGCGCATGGTGCGCACGACCGCTTCGAGGGCGCGGAGGTGGTCCCCGGGCCGGTCCTGTGGGGACACCAGCAGGATGAACACGTACACCGGCTCGCCGTCCAGGCTATCAAACGGCAGCCCGTTGCGGGAGAGGGCGAGCGTGCCGATGAGCCGGTCCGCGGCCGGGTGCCGGGAGTGCGGGATCGCGATGTGGCGCCCGATACCGGTCGTCCCGAGTTCCTCGCGGCGCAGCACGGCGCGGACGATCTCGTCCACATCGGGCGCCTGAAAGTGGCCGGCCGCGTGCAGCGCCCCGACCATCTCACGGACCACCTGTTCCTTGACGCTCCGGATGGCTGCGGGGTCGCGCGACCCGCCCGGCGGCACCGGGGGCGCGGTCGCGGCCAGGGCCGGAATGATCGCGTCGCGGATGATGAAGTTACACAGCCGCATGTGGACCTCTCCCTCGGTGTCCGCGCCCCGCCCGCTTCCGGAAGTGCGGGTGGGGTTCCTCTCGCCGCTGATACCGACCGGCGCCCGATCGCGTCACGGTGCGCCGGTCCGGTCGCCCCTCGAAAGGGGCCGAAACCCGCCCCGACCTCACTTGACCCCGTTGTTCCCGCCGTAGTCCGCGTCCCGGCGGTGGTCCTGGATCTTCTCTTTGTAGTGAGTGATCTGCTGTTTCGCGTGGGCCACCGCCTTGATGCACGCGGCCAGCACGTCCTCGCCCTCGTCCACCCCCACGAACTCGTGCTTGTGTTCGGCGGTGGCCCGCACCTCGACGCTCAGGTTCTTGTTGTTGTGGCTCCGGCTCATGTCCACCGTGATCTCGATCATGGTCAGCCGGTTGAAGTAGTGGAGCAGCTTCTCCCCCTTCTCCTTGAGCTGCGATTGGATCTCGTCTCCCAGGTGCCCGTGGCGAACGGAAACGGTAACTTGCACGGCAAACCTCGCTCTCGGCTGGCTCCCGACCGGCACAGCGGCGGGACGAAAGAACCACAACAGGAACGGACTTCGATGCACGGCCCGAACGAAAAAATTGTAGCCCACTCGCGGCGAAAGTTCCAAGGTTCCGGTCCGGAGTTGCGTGAGGCGTCGGGCTCAAAAATCGGCACGCGGGACCTTTGTGGGGCACCCGTTCGCGCGCGATGTGCCTGATTTTAAGCCCACTTCGTGAGCGGAACCGCGCCCGCCGGCCCCCTCCACGGCCGGATATACCGAACGGATCAATATTCCCGCCTGCGCGAATTGGGCGATCGCGCGCGCCAAAACCCTGCGGCGCTCGGGTGCCGCGCGCGGCCCGGTGCGGCTCACTCCTTCCCGATCCGCACCCGCATTCGTTGCCCCACGAGCAACCCGTCGGTCGGTCCGTCGATGGTGACGACGCACTCGATCGTGCGCACGTCGTTGACCTCGCCGGGCTCGAACAGCGGCCCCCGCTTGCGCGAAACGAATGCCCCGACGCGCGCCACGCGCCCGGTCCAGGTCGGGGCGTCGGAACGGGTGTCGTCGGTAATCACCGCGCGCATGTTCGGCCCCACCCGGCCGATGAACTCCTGCTCCAGTTCGGCCCGCACCACGAGCGGGCCATCGGGCCGAAACAGCACTGCGGGCTGCACGCCCCCCGGAGCCGCGGTTTCGCCCGCGGACACGTTCACGCGGAGCACCACCCCGGGGGCCGGTGCCCGGAGGACACAATCGCGAACCACGTTTTCGGCCTGTTTGAGCGCGATCTGCGCTTGCGCCTTTTTCGCCTCGGCCCCTCTGAGGCGGAGGTGGGGGTTGAACGCGGTCAGCTCCGCGAGCCGGGCGCTCTCGACCGTTTCCAACCGCTCGTACTGGCGCACCTCGGCCTCGGCCGCGATGATCTCGGCCGCGGTGACGGTGCCGAACGACCGGGCCGTTCGGCGCTCGTCCAGGAGCTTGCGCGCGGTGGCGGTGCGGTCCTGGGCTCCGGCTACGGCGACCTTCTGGGCCGCGACCCGTTGCGGGTGCAGCTTCGCTTCGATCCCGGCCCCCTCAATGTCGATTTCGACCGCCGCGAGCGCCGCCCGGGCCTCCTCGACGCGCCACTTCGGTTGCTCGTCCTCGAGCCGCAGCAGCGGTTTCCCGGCCGGAACCGATTGGCCCTCGGAAACGAGCACCTCGGCCACCTTGCCCGGCACCGCCGGATCGAGCCCCGCGGCCGGGCGCAGGCCGTCCACGCGCCCGGAGCAGACGACATCGAGTTCCGAAAGTGC
>DASWYH010000456.1:0-3068 GCA_036405095.1 Gemmata sp.
CGGTGGCGTCGCGCCTGGCCGCCGATGTGCAGGCAACGCTGGCCCCCGGGTGTACCCAGTGGGACCGCGACCAGAGATACCTGTACGCATTCTTCGGTAAAGACTTTATCGATGAATTGACCCAACTGGACTCCGAGTTCCTCAAGACCGGCAACAAGCTGCTCTCACTCAACTCGATGGACAGCACCAGCCTGTCATCGGCGCTGTTCCTCATGGCGCTGGCGAAGAACGAGGTGCGGACGGAGATCATCCAGGTGTTCCTGGCGACGGTGCAGCGCGACCTGCCGGAAGCGGAGTGGAAGTACTACGTGGCCGGCGTGACGCAGCCCAAGCACTGCGACGCCTGTAAGGACAAGAAGGAGTACCTGCTCGCGTTCAACTCGCAGTTCCAGTCGTTCATCGGGTTCTTCACCGCCCAGGTGACCGGGAACGATACGCTCAACCCACTCCAGCGCGAGTTCATCAAACTGGCCCAGATCTTCAAGGCCCAGATGATCACCGAGATGCAACTCCGCCAGCGGGTGATGGAACGCTCGTTGCTGGAGGAGCGCATCAACGTGAACTACCTGGACGAGCTGCGCAAGGCGAAGGCGATGGAGGACGAGGCCAAGGCCGAACTCCGGAAGCTCCAGAACCTCCTGCCGAACGCCATCTTGGATAGCCGCAATGCGGTGAGCAAGATGGAATCTTCTATCAAGATCGTCGAGGACCAACTCGCCGGTATTAACCAGCTCCTCAAAGAGCTCGACAACCCACCGGAACTGAAGTTCGCTGTTCCGCGCGGAAACCAGAAACCCAACATCGAGTACCGCGCCGAGCCCCAGTACGGTGTTATCGGCAATCAGAAGGTGGAACTGCCGACGTGGGTCGTGAAACGCGACGCGGAGGGAAAAGCTACGTGGTACACTGATTTCTCAACCGCTACGGAGTTCCGCAATCAGCTCGTCAAGCTCCTCGAATTCCTGGACCAATTCCAGTACTCCGGCAAGTCGAAGGAGGCATCTGACAGAATCCAAGCTGCGCTCCGCAAGTTGACGAGCGGCCCCACAGAAACTCAGCGCCTGCCCTGGGGCGACGAGGACGCTGGCGAATACAGCGCATTCGGAGAGCTGTTCGACGACCTGACATATATTGAATATCAAATAACAAAACAAACAAACATATTTCGAGCACAGATCCGCGATGTTCTCGGTCAGTTGGAGCGAGACCCGGCCGAGATCGCCAAGGCAATGGCAACGTATCAGGCCATTAAAGATGCGGTCGCCGAGCAACTGAATCCGAGGGGCACTTTCGCCGCGAAACTGAACACCCTGTTCGCTGGCGCCCAACCGTCCTTCGACGCGCTCCGGGGATATCAGGTGGCCCTCAAGCGCGCCCGCGACGCCCGGCGCCCGCTCGACGAGAAGAAGTTGCTCGACCTGCTCGTGGACGAGATGGAGGACAAGTACGTCGAGATCCTGGAGAGCATGCGGGCGCACACCTCCAACGTGGACAACTACCTCAAGAGCGTGACCACCGCGCTCGACGACGACTTCAACACGCAGTACTACCTGCCCTCGTTCCGCCGGGCCCGCGAGGCCAGCCGGTACTGGGACGTGACCCTGTCCCAGATCGAGACCACCACGGTCCTCGCGAACAACCGGTCGCTGGGCAAGGTGTCGCCGGCCGCGACGTTCGAGTTCGACCTGCCCAAGCGCGACATCCTCATCACCGAGGGGTTCCGGTCCGCCAAGGCCCTGTTCGACGAGTACGGCGCGCTGATGAACGACCCGTCGTTCCTGGCGCTGGCCAAGCTCTACAGCGGCAACCCGGTGTCGATGATGCAGAGCGGCGGGGCCGGGCTGTCGTCGGTGCGGAACGTGCTCCCGGGGCTGCCCACCTCGCCCGATGAGAAGATCCTCGCGCAGCAAGGGCCGGGACAGAAGCAGTTCGGCACCGCGCTCGACGCGCTGATCCCGGACCCGGCGATCTACAAGTTCGAGACCGGCACCGGGTACGAGGTCCGGCCCGTCCTCAGCCCCGACGGCCAGGCCGTGGTGTTCGGCTTCGACTACATGTACACGACGGACGTTCGCGAGCCTGTGCGGGCCGACGAGAAGCACCTGGGGCGCGTCAAGCGGCACTTCGTTCACACCGACGTGCAACTCGGCAACTTCGAGCTGCGCGAGGTGAGCAAATACATGGTGTCGCTCAAGGTGGCGCGCACCGGGAAGGGCGTGCAGTTGCTCCAGGACATCCCCGGGGTCGGGGTCCTGTTCCGCCCGCTCCCGAGCGCGGGCGCGTCGCTCCAGCAGAACCTGATCTACTCACAGGCAACCATCTTCCCGACCCTGTTTGACCTTATGGGTCTCAGGTACGCTCCGGCGGTCGCGGACCTGGACCCGCTCGCCGACCGGATGGCCGAGTTCGCGGCCCGGTATCGCCGGCTGGACGTAGAGCAGCGGATCTACGACATCGGGGCCACCCGTGTGGACGACGCGCTGCGGACGCCCTACGGGGAGCGGCGGTACGACTTCTACCGCCCGCAGGTGTCGCTGCCGTTCGTTCACCCGAACGGGTACACCGGGCTGGGGCTGCGGCTGTACGACGGGAGCCTGCGCGAAGGGTACAACCCGAACGACATGTTCCCGGATACGCGGTTCGCACCGGGGATCTCCCTGGAGGGCCGGTCGAAGCCGATCAACCTCAACCCGCCGCCGGGCTTCCCGGGCTACGAGTTGCCCCCCGGGTTCAACCCGGAGTTCGCCGCGCCCCCGGCCGGCACCCCGGCCCACCCGCTGCACGACCCGCGGCTCGCCCCCACCGGACCGCGGCCGGTTACCCCGGGTGCGCTGAACAACGCGCCGAACGCGGTGCGGGTTCCAGGAATGGGTTCGGTCGGGTTCGGGCGCCAGGTGCCCATCGACCCCAAGCTCTCCACGACCCCGCCCCCGCTCTCACGGCCGATGGAGATGCCGACCTCGGGGCAGCAGACGACGGTCACCCCGAACCGGCCCGGGCTCCCGCAACCGAGCTCGCCGATGCCGCTTCCGCCGGTGCGCCCGCAACCGGTGGGGTTGGCGCCGGTG
>DASWYH010000457.1:0-3064 GCA_036405095.1 Gemmata sp.
TCCGTGGCGGACCTGCTGCGGGATGCGTTCAAGCGGTCGAAGTACCCGGACGTGAACCGGATGAGCACCGGCTCGCACACATCGGCCACCGTCCGGGTCGGCAACCCGATTCGGGAAGCGATCACGTTCAACCGGTTCGCCCCATCGGCCACTGCTCGTAGATACTGCTACTCGGTCGGCCCGAGTCCGAGTGCGTCAATCCCTTCCAGCAAGCATGCCCGGCTCAGGTGTTCGGTCGTGATGGCGTCTTCGCCTTCGGACCGACACACCCGGTGACACGATTGAAGAAGACGAAGGGCGAGCCGGGGAGGCCATCGCCACCCGGCTGTTGGTCGAAATCCTCAAGCCCCTGGTGACCGGCCCGCGGGTGGTGCTGGCACGGGACGACACCCCGACCGCCCGGTACGGTCCGAAGGTGCAAGGGACCGAGGTACATCACAACCTGTGCCTGTGGGCCGTCACCATGACGGAGGTGTGGGCCTGGAACCAGAAGGCCGAGGACCTGGTGGGGCACCGGTCGGCCTCACCGTGGGACGACCCGAACCAGCGCCCGAGCCACGCGGACAAGCGCCGGGCCTGGCAGCACCAGCTGTTGGCCCAGGAGATTCAGGCCGTTGTGGGCGAGAACCACGACCTCGCCTACCGGTGCTTGGACTTGTCCGCGTGAGCACACCCGATTCGCGGAAACTACAGTCCGAAACAGCCTGAGCGAAACGCGTGACAGCCGGTAAGCCACCGTGAGCGAATGCGGATCATTTTTGTGTTGCCGGCGTAAAATATTCTGCGGCACTAAACTCGAACTCAGTAACGGCTTGCGCTGAAATGGATCACGCATGCGCACGACAAATAAACCAACACCTCTGGATTGTTCGCGTTGGTGTGTGTGAAATCCCCTCTCATAAATTGAATCATGCGCCGATCGTCGAGCTGTTGGACGAGCGGGCCGCCCACCTATCAGGACGCTCGTATGCGCCGGCTGTTCGCCCGCCTACTCACTTCTTCCGCGCGCCTGTTCCACGCCGTCGTCAACCACTTGCTCGGGCGCCGGGCCCGCCGCGCCCAGGCCGCAACCGGGCACCGGGCACGGCTGCTGCTGGCGCCGATGGAGAACCGGGACCACACCGGTCAACTGGCCGGCGGGGTGGTATTGGCGGCCCTCGGGTGCCAACTCACCGACCCGCTCCAGGGGATGGCCCTGGCGGTCGGCGACCTGGCCATGCTCGCGGCTCCACCGGCCGAGGCCGCGTCGCAACCCACAGTCGGTGACCCGCCACGCCCCCTGACCCGCTGGCTGCCCGATGATTGGAACGCGGCGGCGCTGGCGTTCTCGGCTGAAGGTCAATCGAGCGGGTCCGCGAGCGCGGACAACGAAGCGGATCAGTTGGCGGCGGCGCGAGCGATTGACCCGCTCGACAACTTCTGGGCGATTCCAGTTGCCGGAGCGTCTTTTGAAGCCGCTCCCGCGCTCCCACCGTTACCGGCACCGGACGGGGCCGCACCCCCCGGGCCGAATAGTTCGGACGGAGTCACAGCAATCGGCGCTTCGGGAACGTTACCGCCTCTGGGCGAGGTTCCAGCCGCGCCCGCACCCCGTGAGGGCGAACCGGGGCGCGCCCCGGATCAACCGGCACAACATGTCGGTTCGCTCAACAGGTCCGAACAAACCGAACCGGATCTCACACCGGAACCGTTTTCGATCGCGGCGAACGCCCTCGCGCAACTCCCAGAAACGCCGGACCAGCTCCTGAATAACCAGCTCGCGTCCCCCGACTCCATCTTCGTCCAATCCGTCCACCGCTACGGACAAGGGGCCGGGAGCCGGTTGTTCGTCGCCGGTCTCGTTCAGACCAGCGCGACCGCCGGTACGCCGCTCACGATCGACTTCGCCAGCGAAGGTCGCCTTCTGGGCTCAACACCGGTCACCGCCGACGGCTCCGGCGCGACCGGCTTCCAAACCGTGTTGCCCGCGACGGCGAACGAACAAGCGGTCGTTGCGACGGTTCGCGGCGGAGCCTCTTCCGCCCCCGTGAGCGTTACCGCGGCTCCGGACGGGGATCTCGACGGGGTGCCGGACTGGATCGAGGCGCGGGTGCCGGGCCGCAGCGGGGATGCGAACCTACCGGGCGTCGCGTCCCTGCCGCTGGGCACCGGGGACGCGTACGCGACCATCGACGCCGGCACACTCCGGCTCACGCGCGTTAGCACATTCACTGTCCCCTCGTCTCTGCCTGCATCAACTTTTTCTGACGGCTTGTTCAGTTTCGCGGTCGAAGGGGTGACACCCGGGGGCCTCGCCACCATCACCCTCACGCTCCCCCCCGGACCGCGATCCGGGGGCTACGCGAAGTGGGATCCCGTCACGAATCGCGTCACCGATTTTTCCTTCGACGGGACGACCGGAGCGGTGATCGACGGCAACGTCATCACGCTCACGCTCCAAGACGGCGGGAGGGGCGACGCGGACGGGGTTGTGAACGGCACGATCCTCGATCCGGGCGGGCCGAGCGAGGCGATCGGGACCATCGGAGACGTTGTCTGGATCGATGACGATGGTGACGGGGTGCAAGACCCGAATGAGCCGGGCTTCCCTGGTGTTTCCGTCGAGTTGTACGACCCATCCGGGACAATGGTACTTGCCACAACGACCACCAATACCGGCGGGCAGTACACGTTCAGCGCCATCGGTGGCGCCGACTATCGGGTCAAGTTTATTCTGCCGAGCGGGTATCAGTTTTCACCCCAGCACACCGGCAGCGACGCGACCGACAGCGACGCGGACCCCGGCACCGGGCTCACGCCCGCCTTCTTCTTACCGACCGGCGGAGCCGTAAATGCTGCCGATGCCGGCATGCGCCCTCCCGGGCCGGCCGTGATCACCGGGCGCGTGTGGGACGATAGCGATGGCGACGGCGTTCAGAACCCCAGCGAAGGAGGTGGACCTGAAGGAGCGGTGGTCCGGCTCTACGACGAATCCGGCACCACTCTCCTGACAACCACAGGGATCGGTAACAACGGCTCTTACTCGTTCACCGCGGTGAGCGGCACGTACTATCGAATCGAAGTC
>DASWYH010000458.1:0-4866 GCA_036405095.1 Gemmata sp.
CAGGGCAGTTCGCACCGCGGCCAGCGAATGTGCGAATTCCATCAAGGCCGTTCCGGTTCCGGCTGTACCATCACGTTCGGGTGGTTACAATTTCGGGGCAGGCCGTTGCCCCTCCCGTTCGCGAGTCCCGACCGTGCCCGATCCGAAGCCCAGCGACCTCCGCGCGATCTTGGACCTGCTCCCGACGCCCGTCATCGGGTTCGACCGGGACGGGCGGCACACGTTCGTCAACCCGGCCGCGTGCCGGATGGTCGGGCGCCCCCCGGACCGGCTCCTCGGGCGGGCGCTCGCCGAGATCGACCTGCCGCCCGGGCTCGGGTCCGAGCTGGGCGCGCACCTCGCGCGGGTGCGCGCGTCCGGGGAGCCGTTCGCGCACCCGCTCTCGTTCCCGTCCCCGTTGGGGTCGGTCGAGCTGTTGGTGCAACTCACCCCGCTCCCCGACGGGGGGGTGGTGGTCACCGCGACCGACGTGACCCACCTGGCGCGCACCGACAAGGCCCGCCGCGAGAGCGAGCAGCGGTACCGGGAGACGGTCGAGGCCGCGTTCGACGCGATCGTGACCACCGACGCGCGGGGCACCATCCTGGGCTGGAACGCCGGGGCCGAGCGGGTGTTCGGGTGGACCGCCGACGAGGCCGTCGGGCGCGACGTGGAGCTGATCGTGCCCCCGCGGTACGCGGCCGAGCACCACGCCGCCATGACCGCATTCGACCCGGAGCGCTCGTCCCGGATGCGCGGGCGCGTGGTCGAGCTGACCGCGCGGCGCAAGAGCGGCACCGAGTTCCCCGTGGAAATCGCGCTGGCGTTCTGGGGCGCCGGGACCGAGCGCCGGTTCACCGCGGTCGTCCGCGACGTGACCGAGCGCAAGCGGGCCGCAACGGTCGCCCGGGAGCGCGAGGAGCAGTACCGGCTGCTGGTCGAGAGCGTCACCGACTACGCGATCATCATCCTCACCCCCAGCGGCCGGGTGGCGAGCTGGAACGCCGGGGCCGAGCGCATCAAGGGGTACACCGCCGACGAGGTCATCGGCCAGCACTTCGCAATTTTCTACCCGCCCGAGAACACGGGCAAGATCGAAGCCGAGTTGGCCGCGGCGGCGCGGACCGGCCGGTTCGCGGAAGAGGGGTGGCGGGTGCGCAAGGACGGGTCGCAGTTCTGGGCCGGCATCGCCATCACCCCGTTGAAGGACCCGACCGGCCGGCTCACCGGGTTCGCCAAGGTGACCCGCGACCTGACCGCCCGGCGGGTCGCCGAGCAGGCGCTGCGCGAGAGCGAGCAGCGGTACCGGCAGGTGGTCGAGGACCAGACGGAGACGGTGTGCCGGTTCCGGGCCGACGGCACGTTCACGTTCGTCAACGAGGTGTACTGCCGCACCTTCGGGCGGCCCGCGGCCGACCTCATCGGGCACCGGTGGCAGCCGTTCGTTCACCCCGACGACGTGGCCCACATCGAAACCGAACTGGCGCAGATGGCGCCGGGGCACCCGGTCGTCCGCATCGAGAACCGGGTCACCGACGTGGGCGGGCGGGTGCGGTGGATGGAGTTCGTGAACCGCGGGTTCTTTTCGCCCGCCGGCGAGCTGCTGGAAATCCAGGCGGTGGGCCGGGACGTGACCGACCGGAAGGCCGCCGAGGACGCCCGGCGCGAACTGGAGGCCGACCTGCGCGCGAAGGAGGAGCAGCAGAAGTACGAGCGCCAGTTGCTCCAGTCCCAGAAGCTGGAGAGCCTCGGGGTGCTCGCCGGCGGGATCGCCCACGACTTCAACAACCTGCTCACCGCGGTGCTGGGGTACGCGTCGCTGAGCCGGATGCGGCTCCCGCCGAACGACCCGATCGGCGAGGACATGAAGCGCATCGAGTCCGCGGCCCAGCGGGCCGCCGAGTTGTGCCAGCAGATGCTGGCCTACGCGGGCCGCGGGCAGTTCCTGGTGCAGCCCGTGGACCTGAACGGGCTGACCCAGGAGCTGACGCAACTGCTCGCGGCGGTGCTCTCCAAGAAAGCGGTGCTGAAGTACAACCTGACCATCGGGCTGCCGCAGGTGCGGGCGGACCCGACCCAGATCCGGCAGATCGTGATGAACCTCATCACCAACGCGTCCGACGCGATCGGCGCGCGGAGCGGGGTCATCACCCTCACCACGGGGGTGATCGACGCGGACGCGCGCTACCTGATGGAGATCCAGGCCGCGGAAGAACTGGCCCCAAAACGGTACGTGTATTTGGAGGTGTCCGACACCGGGTGCGGGATGACGGAGGAGGTGCGGGCGAAGATCTTCGACCCGTTCTTCACCACCAAGTTCACCGGGCGGGGGCTCGGGCTGGCGGCGGTGCTGGGCATCGTTCGCGCGCACAAGGGGGCGATCAAGGTGTACACGCAGCCGGGCAAGGGGACCACCTTCAAGGTGCTGTTTCCGGCCCTCGAGCTGTCCGACGAGGAGCCGAAGCCCGCGAGCGCGGGGCCGGTGCAGAACGGGCGCGGGCGCCGGGTGCTCGTTGTGGACGACGAGGAGGACGTGCGGGTGTTCGCCCGCAAGGTGCTGGAGCTGGCCGGGTTCGAGGTCACCGTCACGGCCGACGGTCAGGCCGGGGTCGAGGCGTTCGCCGCCGCGCCCGACGGGTTCGCGCTGGTGCTCCTCGACCTGACCATGCCGAAGCTGGGCGGGTCCGACACGTTCCGCGAGATGCGCCGGCACCGCGCGGGGGTGCGGGTGGTGCTCACCAGCGGGTTCGCGGCCGAGGAGGCCACCTCCGGGTTCGAGGGCAAGGGGCTCGCCGGGTTCTTGCGCAAACCGTTCCGCACCGAGGAGCTGCTGAAGGTCGTGTTCGAGACCGTCGGGCCGTAGGAACGAACCGCCAGAGGGGGCGACATGAGTTTCGTCGACCGGGTGCGCCGGGAGCGCTCGAGCAACCTGTTCCTCGTGCGCGGCCGGGACGCGACCGGGCGCGCCGCGTGGTACTTCCTGCTCGTGGACCCGGGCAAGCGCGCCGCGTTCCGCAAGGCGTCGGCCGGGGAGCTGGCTCTGAACGCCTACGGGCGCATCGTCGCGTCCGGGTACGGCACCGACCCGCCCGCAGAGGTGCGCGAGCGGATGCGGGCCGAGTACGGGTTCACCAACGAGTAGCCCCCCGGCGCGCCCACGCGTCTTCCAATTCGCCCGCCGGCTTGCACAGGTACGGCCGCGACAGGGCCAGCCCCATCAGGAACACCCCGAGCCCCAGGAACGCCGGCAACAGGTGCATCCCGTCCGTGTACCCGACCGTGAGGTGAACCGCGATCGCCGGCGCGTACCCCAGCGCCCCGGCCGGCAGCAGCGTCCACCACACCCAGCCGGCCCCGGCCCGGTAGCCCCACAGGGCCGTCAGCAGCAGCACGAGCCCGGTGGACACCAGCATCCCGCCGAACGTGGCCCGGTCGTGCGCGACCAGCGGCACCAGGCGCGGGTTCGCCGCCCTCAGTTGCTCGGCCGTGGTCCCCAGGAACTCCAGATCCTCGGAGACGAACACAACCGTAACCCCGACGGCCGAGATCACGCCCCCCGCGACCACAACCGCCACCGCGTGCCCGACGAGCAGCAGTTGCCCCCACTGCGCCAGGCGCCACGCGCGATCGGTGCGCAGCGCGGGCGGTACGACAGGGGTGAACGGCCCCAGTTCCGAGTGGATGCCGAGCAGCAGCAGTTGCAACAGGCACGCGGTGACGAACGCGTGCAGGGTGTCGAGGTAACCGAACCCGAGGAACAGGAAGAAACTCGCGAACCCGACCGACGCAGAAGCGAACACCGCCACCATCGCCCAGTGAACCCCGCGGCGGATGCCGCCGAGCGACAGCCCGAGGTACGCCACCCCGACCGCCAGCATCGGCCCGGCGAGCGACACCCGGTCGTGCGCCATGAACGCGAGGAGCCGCGGGTTCACGGTGCCGAGCTGGTCCCGTGACATACCCAGAAACGCTTCGTCGTAGGGCAACACCACGCGCGTCGCGGCAACACCGGTAGCGAGCGCGCCGCCGATCAGCATCCCGAGCCCCATGAGGGCGGTCCAGAACCACGTCCCCGCGGCCGGGCGCGGGGGCGCACAAACAGGGGCGCGCGCGGGCGCCAGCGCGCGGTAGAGCACCGCGTCGTTGGTCCGCTTCACCAGCCCCGGCCCGTTGAACACTAGCCCGCTGTCAATTTCAACGAGGTTCGCCCCGGCGTCGAGCAGCGCGAGCGCGTGTTCCGGTTCGTGAACGCCGCCCGCCGCGACGACCGGAACCGCCGGCCCGAACCGCGCGCGGAGCGCCCGCACCCGCGCCAGAACCGGCTCCCGCGCCGGGGCGCCGATCTCGGTCCCGCCCCCCGCCCGCGCGACGGCCCCTGCGATCAGCACCCCGGCCGCGCCCGCCGACAGTCCGGCTTCGATCTGCGCATCGGTCTCTTCGATCGGCGCATCCGCGCGCACCGCCAGGAGCACCGGAGCTCCCTTTGCGGCCGGGAGCCACTCGCCGATCGTTGCCGCGCCCGTACCCGGGACCACGAGCGCCGTTGCGAGCTCCCGCACGCCAGCGCTCAGGCAGCCGTACTCCTCTGCGGTGTCGCCGGTGATGTACACCAACAGCGGAACTCCGGTCCGGGCTGCTTCGAGTAAAACGGGGCCGCCGGCCCCCAGGCCGAGCGGCGGGGCCGCGTCCGGGAAGCCGATGGCCTCGCGGGCGTCGTCGCGCTCGACCCCGGGGCGCGCCGCCGGCGGGTTCAGACCGATCGGGCCGACGCTGAGGAACCCGACCCCGAACCGGGCGAAGGCCGGCAGCGCGGTGCCCTCCGGATCGAGTCCCGGCCCGAGCCCGACCGGCGCCGGGAAGTGGTGCCCCAAGAGCGACACCGCGAGC
>DASWYH010000459.1:0-10283 GCA_036405095.1 Gemmata sp.
GAGTTTCTGTTTGTGTAAATTATTCTCTATCCTTAATTGGCTAACCGCTCGGCGCGTCGTTCGGCTCGCGGCTTCGTCACCCGCCAGTCGCTTCTGGGGCGTCGCTTGACTTCCCGAGGCTCGCACCGACCCGGACGCCGGCCGACGCGCCGCCCCCCGATCACATGCACCAGCACCGCGACCTTCTTCTCCCACCCGGCCACGGTCAGGGGGCGCCAGATCTCACGACGCAGCATCTCCGGCGACTTCCCGCCTAACACGTCCATTGCCAACGTCCGCTTGATGTCGCGGATCGAACGCTCGACCCGCCACCGGCGGTGGTACAACTCCGCGAGGCCCTCGGGTGTGGACGAGGTGGCGTCCGTTAGTGTGGTCGCCACGACGATCTCGCGGGTTCGGTACCCGGGTGCTGCACCCGGAACCGGACCTCGCGAATCGTCACGACTTGAAGTCGGAGTGCCGGGATGGAGGCAATCGGATGCCCCCATCGCCCCCGCGGGTCCGGAGCGCGGCCAGAAGCCAGTAGGGCAATAGGCCCGATCCGCGACGAACGCGTCCCCGGGGTGGAACCGGTCGAGCACCTCGCGCAGCGGGGCCATCCGACCCGCCTCCTTGCCCCTCCCAGGTCCGATGGCCGCCCCAACCCGAGCCCCGGTCGCGAACCCCAGGAGTACAACCACACGGATCAGTGGGAACCCCAGGCCGCGTTTCTGGTTCTTGTGCTGGGGTACGAGGCCTGGTTCTTGTGCTGGGGTATCGGACCCCGACAGCGTCGTGCCCTCGCCGAGCAACACCCGGCGCCCTTTCCACCGTCACTCCTTGGGCGCGTGGCGCTCGCCTTGCTCTCCCGACGGAGTGGCCCGTTGGGAGAGCAAGGCGAGCGGGAGTGCGGCGCGGGCCTTACCGTAGGCCCCCCCGTAGCTTCGGAGCACGGATGCAACCCGAGGGTGACGCGCCGAGTCCCGGCCCGAGCCACCGCCGCCGCACAGGACTCGGACGTGCTGATGCACTGGGTCAGGAAGGTCCGGGGTGTGAGCGCGGGCGTCCGGACATGATGACCTTCGGTCGCGAAGTCGACGCTCAGGTCCGCGCAGGCGGCCTTGATCTGGTCGGCTGTGAGCAACGCACGCGCGGGCCGATCGGGAGCCGGTGGGACGGTGCGGAGCACCGGTTGGAACGAGGGCGCCGGGGGGGTAGAAATGAGACATCGAGGCCGACCTCGCCCGTGCGCCAGCGCGACCCGTCGGAGCGTGGAAGACCTCGATGCTGCTCTTACGGTCGCGTCGGAAGACTCGGGAGCCAAGGCGGCATAGCCGTCACAACGCGATTGTTCCGGATGCCTCGGGCGTCACAGGTCCGCTGTTGGACCGAACGCCCAAAAACGCCACGGAAGTACCATTCAACCCACTGACGGTATCGCTTTTCGTAACGAGCCGCGACCGCAAGGGAGCGGCGCCACGTACCCCGCTCCCTTGCCAATAGTTTCAATGGAGTTGGGTGTGCCGCATGGGAGTTCCTAAGTTCAATTTTCTCAGGCACTTGAATGGGACGCTCCCCTGCGACACGGTTATGGTACGATCACCTCGGCGGTGGTCCACGCGTTGTCCCGGCGAGCGTTGGACCGGGCACTCGGTTGGACCACAAGGCGTCGGTCACGGGCCCTCAGTGGTCGGACCTCTTGTTGTTGATCGCGGGCACCACCCGCACCCTGTTCGCGGTGGTCACCCGGTACTTCGGGTTCTCCCACGAGACCGCGCGCCAGGCCGTTCGTGCGAACCTGGGCCCCGGGACCAACTCACGACCCGGTTGGTGGGCGTCCGGCACCACGTTGCGGCCGCCCATCCGGCGGGACCGGAACTGCCGGTGGACCGGTGCCATCGACCGGCACTACGTCCCCTTTTACGGGGACCGCAACAGCCCGGGCATTATCGGCGGACCCAACAAGGCCGGCACCTCGTGCTTTCATGCGTACGCCACGTGCGCTCTGATTCATAAGCGCCGGCGGTACACGGTCGGGCTGCTGAGCGTGACGAAGGGGCCAAGCGGCGCCAGCAGGTGCGAACCGTTCTCGATCAACTCGTTGCCCGCGGGCGGACCGCGAGCGGGGTGGTGCGGGACGCCGGGTTCGGCAGCGGGGACGCGCTCCGTGTTGCCCGAACGGAACCTCGACTGCGCGGTGCCGATCCCCAAGGAGGGGAGCGGCACCAACCGGCGCAGCGCATGTTACACCCAACCGCACGGCGCCACCACCCCGATGGATTGGGTGACCGAGAAGAGCCGCAAGCCGGTGCCCACCCAGGTGCTCGTGTGGCAACGTAAGGGCGAGGGGACGGCCCGGGTGTGCGCGTTCCGCGGGTGGGGTGATGCGACCCCCGGGTCCGAGGCGCACCGGGCGCGGTTGGGACGGAGACGGTACCGGGAGCGGTTCGGGATCGAGGCCCGTTACCGGCAGAAGAGCCAGGCCCGTGGGTGGACCACCGGCACCAACCCCGAGTACCGATTGCGGCTCGAAGGGGTGGGGCTACTGTTGCGACAGGGTGCGCCTGCCCCCGCGGATCGCGCGCACAACGGCTTGCGCCGAGCGCCTGGGTGGCCGGACGCCCGCTGGCCGGGATGCTCGACTGGCTCACACCACGCATCCGCGCCCGGCACCCGCGCACGCGATGTATCACCCTGACGCACCAAACACTTACAACCGCACCAACCCCTTGAAACTACTGGCAAGGGAGCGGTACACGTGACACCGCTCCCTTGCGGTCGCGGCTCGATGTAAAAGGGCATTTCCGCCTGTCTCGTGTATCCGGCAACGGGCGGGCTGTTACCAGGCCCTCGAACCCACGCCTACCACCCAGGCTGAAACACCTCGCGAACCTGGTAGAACAGGGCCGTTCCGCATTTACCCTTGACCGTACCGCGCCCCGTCGCGGGCGCTCCGGGTTCGCCCACGACGGGGCGCCGATACCACCAAAACACAAACACGGAACCGTCCTACCTCACATAAGCCCTGGCGCGACGTTCGCATTGACGCGGGCGCCGGCGGAGGTACTATGCAAGGAGAATAAACTTCCCGATGCCGGAGTTCCGTTTGGCTCTGCTTCCGCGACTCGTGATGTTGGTGGCCTGTGTGCCGCTGTTGGTGCCCCCGGGCCTTTGCGCCTGCGGAACCGGAGCGACCGCCCAGGTGGCCCCCACACGCGCGGAGCACAGGGCGCCAAAATCGGCCCCGACGAAGCACTGCTGCTGTCGGCACGCCACCCGATCCGCACCGGCAACGGTTCCAAGCGCCGCACCTGTTCCACACGAACACCACGTTCCACACGCGCCGAACTGTCCCGTCGTGAGTGGGTCCGATCGTGCCCAATTCGCGGAACGCGCTGAACCGGTGGACCACCTGACCGCGCTCGCATTCGTTTGCGCCGGGCCGGACCTCTTCGCGCTTGCGCTCCCGAGCCCGAGCCCGAACCGCGTTCCGCACCCCGCCCCCCCGTTTGAAGACCACCCGCGGGTCATTACGCACTGCGCACTTCTGTTCTAATCCCCCTCAGCGCGTTCTGTTGGCCTTTTTCGCGTCCCGCGCGCACGCGGGTGTACCTCCGTTTTCGAGAGGAAAGCACATGAGTTCCACCGTTTCCGAACCGCGCCTGGGGCTGGTGCGCCGGGTCGCCGGGGGCGTTCCCGCCCTGGTCGTTTTTGCCGCGCTGGGAGCGCTCGCGTGGTGGGGGCACAGCACCGGGTGGGCGCTGCCGAAGCGCGCCGCGCTCGCCGGGGAGAAGAAGGGGGCCGAAGACTGGTGCGCGGAACACAGCGTGCCCGAGTCGGAGTGCGTCGAGTGCGGCGCGGCGAACGCACCGAAGGCGCCGGGGTACGGGTGGTGCCGAACGCACGGCGTCCACGATTGTCCGCTCGAGCACCCGGACGTGGCCCAGTTGCGCAGCCCCGCGCCCGTCACCCCGGACGACCTCGCCCGCGCGAAGCGTGCTCTCGAATTCACCGACCGGCCCGAGAACAGTCCGCGGTGCAAGCTCCACTCGCGTAGGATCCAGTTCGCCTCGGCGGCGGCGGCCGACAAGATCGGGATCGGCGTCGATGTGGTCGGCACCGATACGGTCGTCGAGTCGATCACGGCCCCGGGCGAGATCGGGTACGACCAGACCCGCGTCGCGCACCTCTCGTCGCGCGCCCCGGGGGCCGTATTCCGGGTGTACAAGCGGCTGGGCGAGCCGGTCAAAGCGGGCGAGTTGCTCGCGCTGATCGAGGCCGGCGACGTGGGCAAGGCGAAGTCCGAACTGCGCCAGGCGGTGGCCGCGGCGGAGAGCAAGGCGCAAGCCGTTGCGAGCCTGAAGCTGTCCGGCGCGGTGAGCGATTCGCGCTTGCGCGAGGCCGGCGCGCAGCTCCGCGAGGCCCGCATCCGGGTCGGGGCCGCGCGCCAGGCGCTGGTCAACCTCGGGCTGGTGATCGACGAGGCCGAACTCGTCAACGCGACCGACGAGCAGCTCGAACGCAAGCTGCACTTCCTGGGGCTCCCCGCGGACACGACGAAGGGCCTGGACCCGCGCACCACCACGTCCAACCTGCTCCCGCTGTTCGCCTCAATGGACGGCGTGATGACCGGCGGCGAGGTGGTCGCCGGGGAGGTGGTCGGCACCTCTCGGGTGCTGTTCGAGGTGGTGGACACGTCGCGCCTGTGGGTCACCCTCGACCTGCCCGCCGAGGAGGCCCGCCGGGTGAAGCTCGGCCAGCCCGTGCGCTTCAAAACGGAGAGCGGTAAAGAGGAGCCCGTCGGCGTGGTGGCGTGGCGCAGCACCCAGGCCGACCCCAAGACGCGCACGGTCAAGGTGCGGGCCGACCTTCACGACACGAACGGACGCCACGTGGCGAACACGTTCGGCACCGGGCGCATCGTGATGCGCGAGGAGCCGCAGGCAGTGGTGGTCCCCAACTCGGCGGTTCAGTGGGACGGGAGCTGTTTCGTGGTGTTCGTACAGGACAAGGATTACCGCAAACCGGGCGCGTTCAAGCTGTTCCACGTCCGCAGCGTGCGTATTGGGGCGAAGTCCGACACCCAGACAGAAATCATCGCGGGGCTGCTCCCCGGCGAGTGGATCGTCACCAAGAACGCCGAGGTGCTGCGCGGCGAGCTGTTCCGCGGCAACATCGGCGACGGCTGCGGCTGCGGGCACTGATGCGGTCCGGGGGCTCCGCGCTTTCCCTGGGACCGCGGGCGTCCCGCCCGCTGCGATGCTGCGCCGGTTGCGCTCGCGCTTTTCGGTCAGCAACCTGAATCGCGGAGCAGCGGGCGGGACGCCCGCGGTCCCAGGGAAAACCATCACAATCGCGGAGCAGCGGGCGGGACGCCCGCGGTCCCAGGGAAACCCACCACGGCACTTACGGATTATTCCATGCTCTCGTGGCTGATCGACATCTCCCTGAAGAACCGGTGGGCCGTGGTGCTGGCCGCGGTCGGGTGCGCGTGCGCCGGGCTGCTGTCGCTCCGCGCGCTCGATGTCGATGCGTTCCCGGACACCACCCCAATCCAGGTGCAGATCAACACCGCCGCGCCCGCGCTCGCACCGGTCGAAGTGGAGCGGCAGATCACCGCGCCGCTCGAACAGGCGCTCGGCGGGCTGCCCAAACTCAAACAGATGCGCTCGGTGTCGAAGTTCGGGCTGTCGCAGGTGGTGCTCACGTTCGAAGACGGGACCGACATCTATTTCGCGCGCCAGGTGGTCACGGAGCGGCTCGCCGCGGTGAACCTGCCGGCGGGCCTCAACAACCCGCAGCTCGGACCCGTTTCGACGGGCCTGGGCGAGATCTTCCACTACGTCGTGACCGGCAAGGGCGACGACGTGACCGAGCTGCGCACCATCCACGATTGGGTGATCCGCCCCCAGTTGCGCACCGTGAAGGGCGTCGCCGAGGTGAACTCGTGGGGCGGCTACGAGAAGCAGTTCCAGGTGCGCATCGACCCCGCGCTTCTGGTGAAGCACGGGCTCACGTTCGACCAGGTCACGAACGCGATCCGGGAGAACAACCAGAACGTCGGGGGCGGGACCATCGCGCAGAACGGCGCCTCGCTCATCGTTCTGGGGCTCGGGAAGCCCGTGACCATTGAGCAGATCAAGAGCATCCAGGTCGCCGCAACCGACGGGGTGCCGATCAAGCTCGGCGACGTGGCCGACGTGAAGATCGGGCACGAGGTGCGCCGCGGCGCGGTCACCGCGGACGGCAGGGGCGAGGTGGTGCTCGGGCTGGGGTTCCTCACGATGGGCGAGAACAGCCACGAGGTGACGTGGCAGCTCAAGAACCGGCTCGATGAGGTCAAGAAGGCGCTCCCGCGGAACGTGGACGTGGCGCCCGTGTACGACCGCACCGAGCTGGTCGATTACGTGATCGCGACCGTGCGGGCGAACCTCTTCGAGGGCGGGCTGTTCGTCGTCGCGGTGCTGTTCCTCTTCTTGGGAAACCTCCGGGCGGCGCTGATCGTCGCGCTAGCGATCCCCCTCTCCATGCTGTTCGCGTTCTCGGGCATGTTGCGGTTCGGGATCGCCGCGAGCCTGCTCTCGCTCGGCGCGATCGACTTCGGCATGGTAGTCGATTCGAGCGTGGTGATGATCGAGAACTGCACCCGGCACCTCGCGCACGCGCCGCCCAACAAGGACCGGCGCGAGATCATCCGCGACGCGGCCGTCGAAGTGCGCAAGCCGACGCTGTTCGGCGAACTCATCATCCTGGTGGTGTACCTGCCGATCCTCACCCTTGAGGGCACCGAGGGAAAGCTGTACCGGCCGATGGCGCTCACCGTCATCTTCGCGCTGCTCGGGTCCATGCTGCTGTCGATGACGCTGATGCCCGCGCTGGCCAGTCTGCTGCTCCCGCGCCGGTCCGAGGAGCGCGAGCCGCTCCTCATGCGCGCGATCCGCGGGGGCTACCTGTTCGTTCTGCGCATCACCATGAAACAAAAGGCCGCGGTGCTGCTGTTCGCGTTCGGGGTGCTGGCCTTCGCGTTCGGGTTCGTCGCCCCGAACCTGGGGTCCGAGTTCGTGCCCCGGCTGTCCGAAGGGGCGATCGCGATCAACGTGGTGCGCCCCGCCGGGACCGATCTCGACACGTCTATCCGCATGAACACCGAAATGGAGAAGGTGATTCTCGCCGCGTTCCCGGACGAGGTCGAACACGTGTGGTCGCGGATCGGCACCGGGGACGTGGCGACCGACCCGATGGGCATCGAGTTGACCGACATTTACGTCACGCTCAAGCCGCGCGCGAAGTGGAAGCGCGCGAAGACCCAGGCGGAACTCACGGAACTGGTGCAGAAGGAGCTGCGCTTCATCCCCGGGCAGCAGTTGTCGTATCAGCAGCCGATCGAAATGCGGATGGCCGAGATGGAGACCGGCATCCGCGCCGACCTCGGCGTGCTGCTCTACGGCGACGACCTCGACGTGCTCAAAACGAAGGCGAACGAGATCTCGCGCGTGATGCAGACGGTTCCGGGGGTCGCCGATGCCGCCGTGAGTCAGCTCACCGGGCAACCGGTGCTCCAGGTGAGCGTGAAGCCGGACCAGCTCGCGCGGTACGACGTCCCGGCGCGGGCCGTTCTCGACCTGGTGGAGTCGATCGGGTCGAAGCCGCTCGGCGAGATCATCGAAGGGCAGTACCGGTTCCCGCTGGTGGTGCGGCTCCCCGACCACTGGCGCGGCAGCCCCGAGTCGATCGGGGCGATCCAGCTCCCCACCAAAACCGGCGAGCGCATCCCGCTCTCGCGGCTCGCGGACATCCGCGTTGTCGAAGGGCCGTCCACCATCACGCGCGAGTGGGGGCAGCGCCGGATCAGCATCACGTGCAACATCCGCGGGCGCGACATCGGCAGTTGCGTCGCCGAGGTGCGCGAGAAGCTCGCGCAGAACGTGGCGCTCCCGCCGGGGCGGTATCACATCGAGTACGCGGGGCAGTTCGAGCAGCTCCAGCGCGCCCGGCTGCGGCTGATGGTCGTGGTGCCCGTGGCGCTGGTCCTGGTGTGCGCGCTCCTGTTCGCGACCTACGGCACCGTCGCGGACACCCTGCGCGTGCTGACCGGAATCCCGTTCGCCTGGGTCGGCGGGCTGGTCGCGCTGTGGCTCCGCGACATGCCGTTCTCGATCTCCGCGGCGGTGGGGTTCATCGCGCTGTCGGGGGTGGCGGTGCTGGACGACATGATCCTCGTGAGCTACGTCCGGCACCTGCGCGCCCAGGGCAAATCCCTTGAGGACGCGGTCCAGGAGGCCGCCGTCACGCGCCTGCGCCCGGTGCTGATGACCGCGCTGGTCGCGAGTCTGGGGTTCGTCCCGATGGCGTTCAGCACCGGGATGGGGTCGGAGGTCCAGCGCCCGCTGGCCACGGTGGTGATCGGCGGGGTGATCAGCGCGATGGTGATGTCGCTGCTGGTGCTGCGTGTGTTGTACGTCGTCTTCCAAGTGCCGGGCCGGAAGGCGGCTGTGGTGAGTGAACCGGTGCCGCCCGAAACGGGCACTTCAGGAGGTTGAGTTCATGTTCCGAGTGTGGATGAAATCGGTGGCCGCTGCGGCCCTGACCGCGGGCCTGGTTGTCGCGCTGGGGTGCGGCCAACAGGCCGCGCCGACCAGCGCAACCGCAAGCAAGGAGAAAAAGGAAGAAGCTGCGAGCGGCCACGGGTGGTGGTGCGAGGAACACGGCGTGCTCGAAGACGAGTGCAGCATGTGCAGCGACAAGCTGTACAAGGAGGCCAAGGCCAAAGACAAGCTGTGCCCGAACCACCCCGACCGGGCGAAGGACCAGTGCTTCATCTGCAACCCGGACCTGTGGGCGAAGTCCGCGGCCCGGTACAAGGAGAAGTACGGTAAGGAGCCGCCCCTGCCGAAGGACAACATGCCCGGGAAGAAGTGAGCCCCGCGGGCCGGAGGGGCTCGAACCCGCTTCCGGCCCGCTACCCCATCAGAATGCCGGCGACCGCGGCGTTGATGAGCGTCGCCAGGAACCCGCCGGCGAGTGCGAGCAGCCCGAGCCGGGCGAGGTCCGCGCGACGCTCCGGCGCCATCGCCCCGATCCCGCCGAGTTGGATGCCCACCGACGCGAAGTTGGCGAACCCGGTCAGTGCGAACGCGGTCAGCGCCACCGACCGCGGGGCGAGTTGGCCCGCGTACTTCTCGGACATCACCAGGTACGCAACGAACTCGTTCAGCACCAGCTTTGTGCCGAGCAACTCGCCCACCGCGGGCACGTCCGCGGCGGGCACCCCCATCAGCAGCGCGACCGGCGCGAACACCCACGAGAACACGAGCTGGAGGCTCAGCGGCGCCCCGAGCCCGAGCGACTGTTGCACCCCCAGCCTCGTGTCGAGTTTGAGCAGCAGGTGGTTGAACAGCGCGACGAACGCAATGAACGCGATCAGCATCGCCGCGATGTTGATGACCAGCTTCATGCCCTCGCTCGCGCCGTCGGCCGCCGCGTCGAACACGTTCGCGTGGGTCGACGGCACGTCCACTTTTACGCTACCGTGTGTGGCGGGCACGTCCGTTTCCGGGAGCAGGATCTTGGCCACGTACAGCCCGCACGGGGCGGCCATCACGCTCGTCGCGAGGATCGCGACCGCCTGGTCCGACATGCCGATCTTGTTCAGCATCCCCACGTAGGCGACCATCACCCCGCCGGAGATGGTCGCCATCCCGCCGATCATCAGCGTGAGCAGCTCGGATCGCGTCATCTTCGCGATGTACGGGCGCACGATGAGCGGCGCTTCCGTTTGGCCCATGAACACGTTCGCGGTCGCGCTGAGGGTCTCCGCGCCGCTGGTGCCCATCACCCACACCATCGCACGCGCGAACAGCTTCACAACGAACTGCAAGACGCCGAGGTGATACAGCACCGTGAAGAACGACGACACGAAGATGACCGCGGGCAGCGCCTTGACAACGAAGATGAAGCCCTGGCCCTGGCCCAGTCCCAGCCCGCGCTCGACCGCGGCGTCGTTCAAAAGCGGGCCGAACACGAACGCGGCGCCCTCGTTGGTGAAGTCGATGAACTTCTGGATCGCGTCACCGATGGCGCGGAAGAAGTCGAACACGAGCGGCACGCGCAGGATCAGCACCGCGAGCACGAACTGGAGCAGCACCCCGGCCCCCACGGTGCGCCAGTTCACCGCCCGCAAGTTCTTGGAGAACAGGCACGCGACCAACACAAACGCGAGCACCCCGAGCCCGGAGCGGACCTGCGGCGGGGCCACCCCCTGGATCGCGTAGGCCGTCCCAACCAGGGCCGCGATGGCGGTGGCG
>DASWYH010000460.1:0-7881 GCA_036405095.1 Gemmata sp.
ACGCAATCAAACCCGCGGCGGCGGGAGCCAAGAGCGGCCCGGTCGAAGAGTCCGGTTCGGGGGTGATCGTGAAGTTCCCCCGAACAACGGGTGTTGTCGTGGTCACGAACTACCACGTTGTCGGGGCTGCGGCGCCCGCGAAAGTGTACGTCACCCTCTCCGACGGGCGCATCGTTCAGCCGGCGCGCATCTGGGCGGACCCCGAGTCGGACCTCTCGTTCCTCAACATCGAGGATGACACCCTCCCGGCGGCCCTGCTCGCCGACAGCTCGCGCGTGAAGCGCGGGCAATGGGTGCTCGCGTTCGGCAGCCCGTTCGGGCTCAACCAGACGGTGACACACGGCATCATCTCGGCCACCGATCGGGGACAAATATCACTCGGCTCGACCATCCGTATCAAAGAGTTCCTCCAAACGGATGCGGCCATCAACCCCGGATCGAGCGGCGGACCGCTCGTGGACCTCGACGGAAAGGTGGTGGGCATCAACACCGCCATCGCTTCCAAGAGCGGGAGCAACAGCGGGGTGTCGTTCAGCATCCCGGCCAACCTTGTGAAGCGGATCGCGGCCCAACTCATCGAGAAGGGCGCGGTGACCCGCGGTTACTTGGGGGTGCAACTCGCGAGCGCGCTCGAACCCGCCGAAGCACTCCGACTGGGCCTCACCCGCGTGAGCGGGGCGCTCGTGGAGATCGTTCACCCGAACACACCGGCCTCGGCCGCCGGGTTACGGGTGGGTGACGTGGTGCTGCAAATCGAGGACGTGAACCTGCGGGACGAGAACCACCTTATAAACCTCGTTTCGGCACTGCCGCCGGGGCACAAGGTACGGTTAACAGTGTGGCGCGACCGCAAGGCGGTCGCCATCGAGGTGACCGTGGGAGAGTACGGCACCCAGAAGAGCCAATCGATCCGACCGTAACGCGCCCGCGCCACAGGAACGGGTCGGGCCGCCATTCGTGGCGGCCCGTTGCGTTTTCTCACGTGTCGGCGCGAACCCGGCTCACTCTTCGTCCTTCTTGTTGCTGCGGAGGAACAGCATCAAGCCGATCAGTACCAGCAGGGCGACGAACATGCCCCCCATGGTGTACCAGTTGCTCAAAAAGTCCATGACTGTTCCCCTTGTTTGGCCCCTTCCGGGCGCGGTGAAAGTACCGGGCGAGTGTTCCGGGTAGCGAGTAAATCGGATTTCCCGACCGCCTAGCTATAAAAATCCCACGTGTTCTACTACCACCGTGAACGCGATGCAAGCGCCAGGGCAAAATTCTTGTTCACGCGCCCCCCGGCGGTCGCGTTTTAACGAACCTCAAGTGTCACAGGGATTTCGAGCTCAGACCGCGCGACGGTTGGCGTTCTCGGTTCGGATCAGGGATTCGCGCGGCCGTTCTCATGGCGAATGAGAAAATTATGAACTCGCCCCCGTGCGCTCCGGTGGTTCGTGAGTGACAGCCAGCCGTCACGCGCTGGGCCCTCACCCCGCTCCCGTAATTAACGGGATTGAGGTTGTTTTCCCCCCCATAGCGTCGTGGTAGCCGTTAGAATCTTTGACATCAAGATATCTCCCTCTCTCGGGTGCCGCCACCGATGAACGCGACCGGCTCGGAACGGGTTCGCACGGGCAACCTCCTCTACAGCGACGACATCGGGCGCGACGCCTGCGGCATCGGCGGGGTCGCGGCCCGCGACGGGAAACCCTCGGCCGAACTGCTCCGCCGCGCGCTCGGGGCGCTGAAAGCGATGGAGCACCGCGGCGGCGTGTGCGGCGACGCCGGTGACGGCGCCGGGGTGCTCCTCGCCACGCCCCACGGGTTCTTCCAGGAAGAAGCGAAGCGGCTCGGGTTCGCCGGCGCGGGCGCCCTGCGCCCCGGCGACGCGATCGCCGTCGCGGTGCTGTTCGTTTCCGAGCCCGACCCGACCCGCGCCGATGCGGTGCGCGCGCTGGTTCGCGAGGTGCTCGCCGGCGGACCGGTCCGGTTCCTCGGCTTCCGCCCGGTGCCCACCAACGAGGACGTGCTCCCGGAGAAAGCGCGGCGCGCCCGCCCGAGCCACATCGAGCACGCGCTTTTCCAAGTGGAAGGGGATGTTGCGACCGCGGACCGCTGGCTGGTGCGGCGGCGCCTGGAACTCCGCCACCGGCTCGCGGGCGCGGGCCTCGCGGCCTACGTGGTGTCCCTCTCCGCGAGCCTGATCGGGTACAAGGGGCTGATGACGAGCCCCCAGCTCGCGGACTACTACAGGGACTTCACGGCCCCCGGGTTCGAAACGGGGATCGCCACGTTCCACCGCCGGTACAGCACGAACACGTTCCCGAACTGGGCGCTGGCGCAACCCTTCCGGCTCCCCTGCCACAACGGCGAAATCAACACCATCCATACGAACCGGAATGCCGTGTCGGCGTTCGCGCGCGGGCTCGTGCCGCCGGTCCCAGGGGGCGACCTGCTCTCGCCCCGGATGAGCGATTCCGCGAGCCTCGACGAGTGGCTCGAGTACCTCATGCGCGAGCAGAACTGGAGCCTCCTGCGCGCCATCCGCTTGAGCCTCCCGCCCGTGTGGGACACCGAAGCGGATGTGTGGGGCCAGGAGGCGTTCGACCTCTTCACCTACTACCGGCGGACGTTCGGGAGCCTCGCGGCGTGGGACGGCCCGGCGGGCGTCATCGGCACCGACGGGCGGATGCTCGTTGGGCTCGTGGACCGCATGGGCCTGCGCCCGGTCCGCTGGTGCTCCGACACCCGCGGCTGGCTCTACATCGGCTCGGAATCCGGCGTGTTCGGCCTCGACAACGGCACCATCGTCGCGAGCGGGCAGCTCCAGCCGGGGCAGATGATCGCCCTGGACACCCACACGGGCGAGCGGCTCGACAGCTACCAGATCATGGCGCGGGTGGTCGCCGAAGCGGGAGCGGAACTCGGCAGCGCCCGCGAACTGAACCGGCGGCAGATCATCATCCCCGAGGGCTTCGACTACACGCGCCAGACCGACGACGCCGTCGGGGCCATGCTCGCGGACCGCAACTGGTCGCTGGACCACCTGCTCCAAGCCGCCGGGTGGGACTTCGACCGCGCCGTGTTTGTGCGCGAGATGGCGAAGCTCAAGCGGGAGCCGCTGTCGAGCATGGGGCACGACCGCGTGCTGACCGTGTTCAGCCAGCACCACCCGACGCTGTTCAAGTACCTGCAACAGACGTTCGCCGAGGTCACGAACCCGCCGATCGACCCCTACCGCGAGGGCGGGGCCATGTCGCTCACCACGTACCTGGGCCGGAATTCGGCCCCGGGGCACACGGGTCTGCCGGGCGAAGAGCTACCGGTCCGGCAAATGGAGCTGCCCGCGCCGGTGATTTCGGACGCTATCGTGGAGGAGATCCGACAGAACGAGGTGCTGGGGTTTAAGCTCCTGGATGCCACGTTCCCGATCCACGGCGGCGCGGACTCGCTCCGAACCAGCATCATCGGTCTCCAGAGCGAAGCGGCGAAGGCGGTTCACGACGGCTACCACGTGCTCTGCCTCTCCGACAAGGAGGCGTGCAAGCGAGGCATCTTCCCGATCGCGTCGCTGCTCGCGCTCGGCGCGGTTCACCAGTACCTGTGCCGGCACGGGCTCCGCGACAAATGTAGCCTCATCGTTCAAGCCGCCGACATTCAGGAGGGCCACGACATCTGCTGTCTGGTCGCGTTCGGTGCCGATGCCGTGCACCCGTACCTGATGCTGCGGCTCGTCAAAGACGGGCTCACGTTCAAAGACCCCGATACCAAACAGGAACTCAAACTCGAACCGCGCGAGGCGCTCGAAAACCTGTTCGCGGCGCTGGAGGACACCATCAAGAAGGTGATCTCCAAAATGGGGATCACCACCATCGAGGGCTATCGCGGGGCGCAGCTCTTCGAGGCGGTCGGGTTCGGTCCCGAACTCATGACCTTCTTGGGCGATTTCCCGAGCCGGATCGGCGGCATCGGGCTCGCGGATCTGGTGGACGATGCGCGGTGGCGCGTCGGGCAGGCCGAGAAGATGACCGTGCTGGGCCGCAACCGCGACTACCACGCTTTCAACGCGAAGGTGCGGATGGCGCTGCGCGACGCGGTGAAGGAAGCGCACCCCGAACCCGAACCCGGCGGCGGCGAGATCGCGTACACCGCGCCGGCCGGAACCGGCGACCCCGACGCGCCGCAGCGGGTCGCGGACAAGTTCGTGAAGTTCACCGACATGGTGAGCGCCCGTGTGCCCACCGTGCTGCGCGACCTCTTCACCGTGCGACCCGGCGCGGCTCCGGTTCCGCTCGCGGAGGTGCAGCCGGCAGCCGACATCATCGCGCACACGTTCCGGGGCGCGGCGATGAGTCACGGGGCGCTGACGGGCGCGTCGCACATGACGATCGCCGCGGCGGTGAACGAACTCGGCTCGGCGAGCAACAGCGGCGAGGGCGGCGAGGCCCGGTGGCGCAACGACCTGCCCGCGCGCGCCTACGGCCCGTTCTGGGAGAAGGTGCGCGCCCAGCGCGAGGCCCACCCCGAGATCTACACGCTCGGGGGCGCCGTCGCGAAGAGCCGGTTCCGCAGCCGCATCCGGCAGATCGCGAGCGGCCGGTTCGGCGTGGACGCCGAGTACCTCGTCAACGCGGACGAGATCTCGATCAAGATGGCGCAGGGGGCGAAGCCCGGCGAGGGCGGCCAGTTGATGGGCAAGAAGGTGACCGCGGAGATCGCGGAGATCCGGTTCGCGAAGCCCGGAACGGACCTCATCAGCCCGCCCCCGCACCACGACATTTATAGCATCGAAGACCTGGCGCAACTCATTTACGACCTCAAGGCCGTCAAGCCCGGGGTGCCCGTATCGGTGAAGCTGGTCGCGGTGGACAACATCGGCACGATCGCCGTCGGCGTGGCGAAAGCGGGCGCCGACATCATCGAGATCGACGGCATCGACGGGGGCACCGGGGCCGCGATGGTGTCGAGCAAAGAGCACGCGGGGCTCCCGAGCGAGATGGGGCTCGCGGAAGCGCATCAGGCGCTCGTCGTGAACGGGCTGCGCACGAGCGTGAAGCTCCGCGTCGGCGGCGGGATCAAGACCGGGCACGATGTCATCAAGTACGCGCTCTTCGGCGCGGACGAGTTCAGCTTCGGGCAAGGGCTCATGGTGTCGGTCGGGTGCATCGTGTGCAAGTCGTGCCACATCCCGAACTGCCCGACCGGGATCACCGGCAGCCCGGAGATCTTCAAGGGACACCCCGAGCACACGAAAGCTTACTGGACGGCGGTGGCCGAGGAAACGCGCGCGCTGCTCTCGAAGATGGGCTTCCGCTCGCTCGCCGAGATCGCGGGGCGCTCGGACCTGCTCGTTCCGCGCACCGACCTGAAGGACAAGCACCCGCGGGCCGCCGGGCTCGATCTGTCGAAGTTCATTCAGCCGGACATGGCGCTCACGCGGCTCGCGGAGGCCCACCCGCAAGCGCCCCCGGCGAAGGGGTTGTGCGACCTCACGGGCTCGCTCAACGACCGCATTTACGCCGCCACGTTCGACGCGATCGACACGGCCCAGAACGCGGACCTCGTGTTCCGGGTGAAGAACTCGGACCGGGCCGTGGGCGCAACGGTGGCTGGCCTCATTGCGAGGCTGTACGGGCGCGAGGGGCTGCCCAACCGGAAGAAGGTCAAGGTGCGGCTCGACGGCGAAGCGGGCCAGAGCTTCGGCGCGTGGTGCGTCAACGGCCTCGACCTGGAGCTGCGCGGGTTCGCGCAGGACGGGGTCGCGAAGGGCATCTCCGGGGGCACGGTGGTGGTGACGCTCGACTACGCCGCGTCCGTTCCGAAGGGCGCGGCCCCGGCGGGCACGTCCCCGGTTCGGGGGAGCGAGATCCAGAGCGTGACCGGCAACAACGTAGGTTACGGTGCGACCGGCGGCGTGATCTTCATCGGCGGCGCGGCCGGGCACCGGCTCGGGATTCGCAACTCGGGCGCGACCATTGTGGCCGAAGCCGCCGGCAAGTACGCCTGTGAGTATATGACCCGCGGTCGGGTGGTGATCCTCGGTCCCGTAGAGAACGAGATCGGGTCCGGCATGACCGGGGGCGACCTGTTCATCTTCGACCCCGAAACCGCCGTGCCCGCCAAGCTGCACGGCAAGAGCGTCACGGTGATCGACTGCGCCCACGCCGATTACGAGTGGATTCACCCGCTGCTGCACGAGTACTTCGCGCGCACCGGGAGCCGACAGGCCGAGTACATCCTCAAGAACTGGCCCGACGTGCGCCGGCACCGCCGGTTGCGCAAGGTGCTCCCGCTCGCGGTGGCCCGCGCGATGGAAGACCTCAAGACCGCCGGCACCAACGCGGGGTGAGGCGGGTGCCAATTCGGGAGAGCAATACGAGTAAAGAGCGGTTATCGCTGTTTTGTTGCAGCCGGCTTCAACACCAAAAGCGACTCGCCAATGCTGTCAATTCAATGTCTCATCATCTCGGCAATTGCTATCGTGTTACCGGCCGCGCCGGCTCTCGCCCAACCGGCGCCGCGAGACAAAGCGGCTGCGCAAATCGAGTGCGACAAAGCGCACAAGCTCTTGAACGCCAAGGAATACGATAAAGCGATCGTGGCATTCACCGCTGCGATCACTCTCGATCCGACCGCCGACGGCGTGTATTTTTCCCGGAGCAGCGTGTACGGCTCGCGCCCGGACATCAAGAACCGCAAGCTCGACCTCGCGATTGCAGACCTCGACCGGGTTCTTCAGTTGAAGCCGGGGAACTACTCCGCGCTGTTCAACCGGGCGGGTTACTATCGCGAGGTGAAGAAGTACGACGATTCGATCCGCGACTACACCGAGATCATCAGCGGCGCAACGGACTTCTCGAATCACGTCAACGGTAAAGACCAGTGCCTTGCTCTGACTCACTGTTACCGCGGGGACGTGTACCTCCGGCACAAGCAGGACCACGACCGCGCAATCAAGGATTACACCGAAGCGCTGCGGCTGAATCCGAAGGTCAACGACTACAACTTCGTGTTCGCGTCCCGCGGGTCGGCCCACCTGGCGAAGAAGGAATACGCCAAGGCGCGTGACGATTTTGAAGCCGAGACGAAAGCCCACCCGGACCACGCCTGGCCGCTGGAGCAACTGGCACGGTTGCTCGCGACATGTCCGGACCCCAAGTGCCGCGACGGAGGAAAGGCGGTTGAGGTCGCCGAGAAGGCCCAAAAACTGACCGCGGGCAGTGATCCCGCGGTTCTTGACACGCTCGCCGCGGCGTATGCCGAAACGGGAGCATTCGACAAAGCAATCGAGTGGCAGGAAAAAGCCATCAAGCTGTCGGGAGCGAAGCCCGGGAATGCGGCGGCGCCAATGGAAGCCCGACTCGCCCTGTACCGCGCGAAGAAGCCGTTCCGGGACGAGTGACCGTTGCAAGCAACGGCGCCGATCGTGGGCACCAACGCGGGTGCAGCGCCTCAGTGTGGGGCCGCGACCCCATCAATTGGCACGGGCCGTTTATTGGCAGCATTTTCGGATGCGGTCTCTGGGCACATCGGCAACCCAGCAAGCACATCATCGGTCCACCATTCCGGCGGTGGCCCATCCCACAAAGGCCCGAACACAGAGGGTGGCACTGGGGTGTCGTCGATCCATTTGTCTTGCACTGTGCGTTGCTGAAGCAACCCAAAATCACAGGCAAATGTGGCAATATCACCGACCGTTTCAACGGTGACCGCTCGGCAAATGCTCGATAGGGCTCTCCGGATCGTTGTGTCGGCCGCAGTTGCGTAAGCGGGAAAGTGAACATACCACCGCCTGAAAGGCGGTGGCTTCGAGTAACGGACTGAAAGTCCTGTTCCGACCGGAGGTCGGCTGAAGACTTCCGGCCCGAGGCCGGCTGAAGCTACGAGGGGGCGCCCTCG
>DASWYH010000461.1:0-3451 GCA_036405095.1 Gemmata sp.
GAGCAGCGATCGCAGTAGCGATCACAGTAGCGCACAAGGGGGCCGATCGTGAGCGTGACGCACACACTGAGCTTCGCGCAGACGGGCGGGTCCACTCCGCTCGGGGTGACTGTTACCCTAACGGGGCAGAACGGCACCGAGAGCAACCCCGACGTGCCCGGGAGCACCACCAACCAAGAGGAGGTAATCGCGTTCCCTTACGCGACCCTCCTGGAAGTGTTCATCTCCAGCGACGTGACGTTGACTCTCAAGACCAACTCGTCGAGCGTGCCCGACGACACCATCACCATCACGGCGGGCAAGCCCCTCGTCTGGTACGCGGGGTGCGGCCTCGCGAACCCCTTCACCGCCGACGTCACCAAGATCTACCTGACTAACGCGACCAGCGGGACGGCGGACTTTTTCATGCGCACCCTCGTGAGCTAAGCCGATGCCGCTCGAAACTGCGGCCCTGAGCGCCAACTGCCAGTTCGACTTCGTGAGGCCCGTGAGCGGCTGGGCCGACCTCACGCAAGGGCCGAACCAGGTGACCTTCGGCGGCGCGATCGATACGGCCGTCTGGGACAGCGCGTATGCGGCCGTCCTGTCGCTCGCGGGCGGGGCGAGCGCGACAATCGACCTGTCGGCCGTGACGACGCTTGCGGGCGAATCGGTGGCGCTCACCGCGGTTGTGGGCATCGTGGTTCAGGTCACGCCCGACGTGGCCGAAAACGCGGACGTGACCGTTGCGGTATCCGCGGGCGCGTCCAACGGGCTCGAATGGTTCACGAGCGGGACCGAAGCGCTCACCATCCGGGCGAACGGGGCGCTCACCATCGCCGAAGACGCGAGCGGGGCCGGGGTGCCCGTGGACGGGACGCACAAGACGCTGAAGTTCGAGAACACGGGCGCCGACGCGGGTTCGGTGCGAGTGGTCATCATCGGCACCACACTCTGAGGACGCCATGCCCGACAACTTCATCAGCGGCAACAACAGCTATGTGAAGCTCGGGTCGCTGTCGTACAGCTTCAGCAAGTGGCGCCTCCCGATCGATAGCGGGAACAAGAAGTTCTTCGCGTTCGGGAGCCAGGCGCAGCGGACGCTCCCCGGCGGGTACGCGGCCACACCCGTATGCGACGGGCCGTACAACGCGGGCAACATGCCCCTGTCCGCGGGCGTCGTGTACGAGCTCCATTTGGGCTTCGCCCCCGGGGTCGAACTGGTCGTCAACGCGCGCGTCGCGAACATCGAGTACAGCGCCGAGATCACGGCCGGCGGCGACCCGGCGCAGTGCTCCGTGACGTTCGACAGCCACGGCGAGTTCTCAATCAGCTACACGTGAGATCGAAATGAGCGAACGCGCTGCGGCATTCGGGGCGCTCGCGCCCCCGAAGACGATCGAGCACAAGGGGCGGGTGTACACCATCGCGCCCGTGCTCACCCAGGGCACGCTCCTGGCGGTTGAGGAGCGCATGTACCAGCGCGCGAAAGACGCGCTGGTGAAGTCGCGCGAGTTGTACACGTCCGATGAGTACAGCGCCGAGCGGGCCAAGCTCCGGAGCCAGTACGAGACGGGCGGGTTCGCGTTCGAGAGCGCGCACGGGCTGGAGTTCATGCAGACCGTCTCCGGCGCGGTGCTGCTGCTCGGGTGCATGATGGACGCAGAGCCGGCGGAGATCCTCGAGCTTCTGACTGCGAAGCCCGAAGAACTCGAAACCGCGCTCAACGAGGCCCTGGAAGCCTCGTTCCCTTCGGACCGCCGCCCAAAAGTGCCCCCCCCCTCCCAGAAGGTAGGGGGGAAGAAGCCCAACATGAAGCGCGTCTGACGGTGGCCCCCGGTACGCTCACCGCGCAGTTCGCCGTTCTGGTGAGCGAGTACCACCTCACGCTGCCCGAGATTTACGCCCTCACCCCGCGCCAGATCCACGAGGTCTATTTTCACCCGCGGGACGAGCACGGGGGCGTCAAAATGCCCGCGGGCACCGCGCCGGTCCGCACCCGGGCCGATGGGCTCGCCCAGCTCCTGGCACTCGCGCCGATGTTGAAGGTGTCGCCGGGCGACGTCGAGCGGCTGAAGCGCGAACTGGAGGCGACCCGTGGCGGCACTCGACCAGTTACTTGACTCCGAAGTGCGGCTCAGCGCGCAGCAATTGGGCGTGCTGAAGACGCTCACCACTTTGGTAGGCTCGATTCACGGCAAGCTCGTCGGGCTCAAGCCGGGCGCGCCCGGCGCCGGGCCGAAGCCGAAGCCGAAGGACAAGGACGCGCCCGCCGGGCCGGGGCTGGGCAAACTGCTCGGCACCGCGGGCGGCGCGATCGGGGCGGCCGTCGGTGCCATCGCGAGCATCCCGGCCGCGGTCGCGGGCATCGTCGCGGTCGCCAGCAAGTTCGTCTCCGCGCTCAACCCGTCGCTCGTCGAGCAGTACGATACCCAGCTCCGCAACCTGCAAGCCACCATCGGTTACGCGCTGGAACCCGTCATCGCCTACGCGACCAGGTCGGTGAAAGAGTTCGGCGGAATCCTGTTACCCGCCATCCAGAAGATTCGGCCGATCGTGGATCAGCTCTCGCGGGGCGTTTCGGGCCTCGCGTCCGGGGCCGTGCGGGTCCTGGGGCGCGCCCTCGAATGGGCCGCGGGCGTCGCGCAAAAGGTGCTGCCCTACGTGGTGAAGAACCTCGAATCCGTGGGTGCGCTGTTTGAGGTGTGGGCCGCAGCCATCGAGACCGTGAGCCAGTTCGGCGGCATCATGGAAGAACTGGTGAGCCTGTCGAAGATCCAATCCGACGGCATCCGGGGTTTCGTGAAGAACCTCGCGATCGCGGGCGCCCGACTCGTGTCCATCTTCGGCGGGAAAGAGGCCCTCGACAACTTCAAAAAGGCGCTCGCGAAGAACCTGAGCGAGAAGAGCGCCCCCCGGGCCGGGCTCACCGCGGCCCCGAAGGACGCGGCCATCAGCGGGATCGACGACGTGTTAAAGAAGCTCAACGAGCGGGCGTTCCTCGCGGGCGGCGGGGTCGAGGCGAAGGCGCCCGACGTGGCCGCGCTCGAAGAGATCAACAGGACCATTCAGGGGCTCGAATACAAGAGCCTCAAGACGCTCATCACCGAGGCCGTGCGAGACGCCCAGCGGGACGCCCCGCGGGCAGTTGCGCGGGGCGCTTCGGACGTCATCAGCGGCGAATCGAACAGCACCGGGATCAGCCCGCTGGTGCTGGCGTCACCCGGAGCGGCGGTCACCACGGCACTTTTTGGGAAGAAGTGACATGGCGTTCAGAGTCACGGAACTGGTCGGCGGCGAGGGCGCGAACTTCGGCATCTCGCAGGAAGAGAGCGCCTGCGAGGTGACGTATCACCTCGACAGCGATACGGAGAACCAGGCCCCCACCGTCGCGCAGCTCAGCGGGTGGGTGGATTCCGTCCTGGGTGGCGTCGCGAACCTCGAACCGCGCGTCGTGAACCGCGGGGCCGCG
>DASWYH010000462.1:0-2158 GCA_036405095.1 Gemmata sp.
GAGCTCAATCGCTCTTCGTTCCGGGTTCTCCGCCCCGCGTTCCGCGCTCCCAGTCGCCCCTCCAAGGCCCCTCTGGCGGATGTGCGATGGGGGCCGGAGACGGGCCGGAGGGCGTGGGCGCAAGAAGAGACGCGCCGGGCGCGAGCAGGGAACGAGCTCCCGTTCTGCTGTCGGCGCGTGTCATCGTTGTGCTTCGCTCTCTGCGCTATCTCTGGCCCCTGGCGCGGGGACGATGGGTGCGGGCCGGTCACGGCGGTTTGGGTGCCCCGCGGCTGACCGAAAAACCCGTCCTCAATCGACCGCCTCCGAGGGGAGAATTTTGCGTAAGTAATCGCGTAAGTAACTCGTCACCTGGCTGGCGGACTCCATCGCCAGGGCGCGCCGGGCGATCTCTTCCGCCTCGGACACCCGCAGTTCACGGATCACCCGCTTGATCTCGGGGATCTTGCGGGGCGTCGCGCTCAGTTGCCGCAGGCCCAGGCCCACTAACAAGGGGACGTAGAGCGGTTCCCCGCTCATCTCCCCACACACGTTCACCTCGAACGGTCTCTTCGTTTGTTCCTTCTGCCCCGCCTGCGTCACCGCCCAGATGAGCCGCAGAACGGCCGGGTCCGCCGGGTTATACAGGTTGGCCACGTGTTCGTTGTTCCGGTCCGCCGCGAGCGTGTACTGGATCAGGTCGTTGGTCCCGATCGAGAAGAAATCCACCTCGTGCGCCAGCACATCGGCCAACAGCGCGGCGGACGGCACCTCGACCATTGTACCGACCGGCACCTCACGTTTGAAGGGAATTCCGGCGTACTCCAGCTCCTCCTTCACGTCGTTGAGCAGCGTCTTGCACTGGCGCAGCTCGTCGACGGTGCTGATCATCGGGAACATGACGCGCAAATCGCCGTGCAGCGCGGCCCGGAGGACGGCCCGGAGCTGCGTCGTGAACAGGTCCCGGTTCTTCAGGCACAGCCGCACGCTGCGCAGCCCCAAAAAGGGGTTCTTCTCGTTCGCCACGGCCCCGGACACGCTCGAAAACTTGTCGGCGCCCAGGTCGAGCGTGCGGATGACCACGGGCCGGTTCGGCCCCATGGTGTTGAGCACCGCGCAGTACGCCGCGTAGTGCTCCTCTTCGGTCGGGTGCGTGGACTTGTTCAGGTAGAGGAACTCGGTGCGGTACAGCCCGACCCCCTCGGCGCCGCGCTCGAGACAGTGTGCCGCCTCTTGCGACAGCTCGATGTTCCCGAGCAACCGGATCGGGACCGGGTCCAGCGTGACCGAGGGTTTGTCGCGGAGGTGCTCGTAACGGTCCGGGCGGCTCAGCAGGCGCGCGCGTTTCTCTTCGTACCGGGCGATGGTCTCATCGTCGGGGTCGATGATGAGGACGCCCTCGCCGCCGTCAACGATGACGGTGTCGCCCCCGGACACGTCCGTGAGGAACCGCCCGATCCCGACCACCGCGGGCAGCTCGAGCGCGCCGGCGAGGATCGCGGTGTGGCTGGTGTTCCCGCCGCTCTCGGTCGCGAACGCGCGCACGGTGCGCGGGCCGAAATCGGCCGTGTCCGAGGGCAGCAGATCGTTCGCCAGCACCACCACCGGTTCGGTCAGGTTGCCGAACGGGTTGGTCGGGTGCCCCAGCAGCGCGGCCAGCACCTGGCGCTCGACGTCGATGAGGTCGGTCACGCTCCGCCGGGCGTCGGCCCCGCTGGTGTTGGTCCGCAGCGCGATCACCGCCTCGAGCTGCCGCACGAAGTCGCGGATGACGCGGCTGACCGCGTACTCGGCGGAGTAGCTCTCGGCCCGAATCCGGGCCTCGACCTGCTCGCGGAGCCACCCGCTCTCGATCATCGACTGTTGGGCGCCGTAGATGTTGCCGAGCGCCGGGCCGAGCCGCGTGGTCATCCGCTCGCGATCCTGGCGGGCCGCGGCGGCGGTCTCGTCGAGCGCGCGGTGGAGCCGGGCGACCTCGGCGTCGGCCTGTTCAGCGGGAACGGTCCGGTGCGAGATGAGGACGCCCTCGGAGTCCAGCACGAGGGCCGGGCCGATGGCGATGCCGGGGGAGACCGCGTTGCCGTACCTGTATTCCATTCGCCGGCGCGTCCGGTAGTGCCCGTTGAGAGAACCGACCGGTTCGGGCGGACCCGGTCGGCACCGCGGTCGGATCAGATCG
>DASWYH010000463.1:0-13063 GCA_036405095.1 Gemmata sp.
GCCGGTGGCCCCCCCCTTCCCCACAACCGGGAGCCGGTGACGGCGGTAACGAATGTCTCGCCGCTGACGCCCACAGCGGCACGAGCCGGGCGCGAAGCTCCTAAAAGACGGGCCGCGCGGAGCCGCCCGTGTCGAAAGTGCCGAGGGGACCGAAACCCGAAGGCACCGGAGACACGGTTATGACCCGGCGGACATGGAAGTGGGTGTGCGCGGCGGTTTGCGCGACCGCGTGCGCGTCGGCGGGGCGGGCGGAGTGGCCCCGGCACGTGGCGAAGCCCAAAGCGCTTCCCGGCGTGCCCGGCTACGACTACCGGCCCAACAACGTGCGCCCGGCGCAAACGGTGACGGCGCTGAGCCTCGACAAGGTGAACGTGACCCCGGCCCCGCTCCCGGGGCAGCCCCAGCGACCGGCGACACAGGTTTACCAGTTGAGCCAGACCCGGTTGCAAGTGGACCACTGCTTCCTGTCGCGGGTGGCGGTGGCGCTCCACGAGACCGGCGAGTTCCAGATCAGCTTCCGCGCGGACCAGAACCCGCAACCGGGGAACGACCCGCGCTCCCCGCTGAGGCCCGGCGAGCGGTTGGAGATCCCGCTCCAGACCACGCAACTGAAGCGGAACACGTTCGTGGTGAAGGTGCGGGGCTACACCGGGGTCGCGGGCACTCCGGGGCAGCCGAACCCGCTGCCCGGCGCCCCGGCGGTGATCGAGTTCCCGCCGATGGAGTTCGTGGTGCAGCGCGGCGAGCCCGCCAGCAAAACGTTCAGCGGCTACTCGACGGCGGTAGCGAAGTACTTCCCGCTCGTCGACCGGATCGAAGTGGAGTTCACGTACAAATAACGCGAGCGCAAGAAGGAAGCGCCATGCTGGCGCCCAAACGCAAGTTCATACTGGTGGCGGCCCTCCTGTGGTTCGGGTCCGCGGGGTGCGTGACGCCCGGCGGGACCAGCGCCAACCCGCGCCGGGTCGGGGACGCGCTGCGCCCGGCCGCGGCCCCGGTGCCGCCCACCCAGGAGATCGAGATCCTCGACCCCAACGTGGACCCGACCGGGAAGCCGGCCGTGCGGACCGCGGGGTTCGCCCCGGCCGACCCGTCCCTGCCGTGCCCGGTGCTGCCCGCAGCGGTGCCGCAACAGCAGCTCGACGTGCCGCCCGCGGTTCTGGTTCACAAGTTCTACTACACCGGGGACCGCTCGTTCCAGGGGCCGATGCTCCCCGGCGGGCCGCTGATCGTGTCCGCCAATCACCCCAAAACGCTGGAGCGGGTGTACGTGCCGATCACGTTACCCCCCGGCGCGCCGCGGGTCACGTACACCGACAACTCGATCCGATACGATTACGGCCCGCAGTCCGTGACCCTCGTGTTCGGGGCGTGCGGGAACCCGCGGGTCCGGTACTCGCAATCGACTAACGCCCGCGAAACCACCCGCAGCAAGATCGTCGAAACCAAGACCGAAACGCGAAACTTCGTGCAGCGCACGGGCATCCCATCCGGGTTGCAGCGCTTCAAAGACGCGACCAAATCCACCTGCGGCGCGATCGCGGACCGGATCAACGACGGCGGCAAGGTGGTCGTGGACGTGGTCACCACGGCGGTGGACTTCATCCCCGGGGCACAGTTGCTCAAGTCGAACCCCGAGGACCGGGCCGTTCGTGAGCAAGAGCGGCTCCAGCGCGCCGTCGATGCCCGACCGGACATTGACAACACTTTCGTGCCCCGCGGGCCGTGAGATGACAGAAGGCTAAACGGCAAAAGGGTCGAATGGTCCCTTTTGCCGTTTACCGTTGTATTATCGGCTTCACACGTTCCCCGGGCCGGTTTCGCTTGCCCTCGCGCACGTCATCCGCGACAATCACACCAACCCGCCCCCGGAAGCTCTTCGGACTGCCACCGGAGCCGCCATGCCGATTCGCGCTCTCCTTGTTCTGGCCACGCTCGCCGCCGCCGCCCTTCCGGTGCCGGCGGCCGAGAAGGTCGATTTCGCACGCGACATCCGCCCGATCCTGTCCGACAAGTGCTTCAAGTGCCACGGTCCGGCCGTTCAAAAGGGGAAGTTGCGGCTCGACAGCCGCGATTCCGCCACCAAGAAGGGCGCGGTGACGCCCGGGAAACACGCCGATAGCGCGCTCATCGAGCGCGTGCTCCTCCCCGACGACGACGACGGGCGGATGCCGCCCCCGGGCACGTCCGAGCGCCTCACCCCGGACCAGGTGACGAAACTCAAGCTCTGGATCGATCAGGGCGCCGAGTCCCCGCCCCACTGGGCGTTCGTGCCCCCGAAGCGCCCGGAGGTTCCCAGGGCCGGGGCTCCCGGCGCCAACCCCGTTGACTCGTTCATCACCGCCCGGCTCGACAAAGAAGGGCTGAAGCCGTCGCCGCGTGCGGACAAAGCGACCCTCATTCGCCGCGTCACGCTCGACCTCACGGGCCTGCTCCCCACACCAAAAGAGGTCGAAGCGTTCCTTAAAGACGATTCGCCCGGCGCTTACGAGCAGGCGGTCGATCGGCTCCTTGCGAGTCCGCACTACGGCGAGCGCCAGGCGCGGCACTGGCTCGACCTCGCCCGCTATGCAGATAGCAACGGTTACACAATCGACGGCCCGCGCCAGATCTGGGCGTACCGCGACTGGGTCATCAACGCGCTCAACGCGGACATGCCGTTCGACCGCTTCACCACCGAACAACTCGCCGGGGACCTGCTGCCCAACGCGACCGTTGCGCAAAAAGTTGCGACCGGGTTCCACCGGAACACGGCCTTCAACGAGGAGGGCGGGACCGACCCCGAGCAGTTCCGGGTCGAGCGCACCGTGGACCGCGCGAACACCACGGGCGCCGTGTGGCTCGGCCTCACGTTCGGGTGCGCCCAGTGCCACGACCACAAGTACGACCCCATTTCCGCGAAGGACTACTACAGCCTGTACGCCTTCTTCGACTCGTGCGACGAGCCCACGCTCCCGCTCGGCGGCCCGCCGGATCTGGAAAAGCAGATCGCGGAAGTGCAAACGAAGCTGGCTGCCGCGCGGCTCGCCGGCGCCGACGACGAGGCCAAGAAACTGATCGCGGAACTCAAGAAGGTGCAGAGCAAGGCGCCGACCACACTCGTGATGCGGGAGCGGCCCAAGACGCGCCAAACGTTCATCCAGATCCGGGGGGACTTCCTCCGCAAAGGTGAAGAGGTGCGCCCCAGCTACCCGAGCGCGCTGAGCGGCCCGAACGCCCCCAAGCGCCTCACCCGGCTCGACCTCGCGAAGTGGCTCACCGGCGCCGAGAACCCGCTCACAGCGCGCGTGACGGTGAACCGCGAGTGGCAGAAGTTCTTCGGGCGCGGCCTCGTGGAAACGGAAAATGACTTCGGCCTCCAGGGCAACTTCCCGACGCACCCCGAACTGTTGGACTGGCTCGCGGTGGAGTTCCGAGAGAGCGGGTGGGGGCTCAAGAAGCTTCACAAACTGATCGTGACTTCGGCGACTTATCAGCAGGTTTCGGCGGTGCGCAAGGACCTGAACGAGAAAGACCCGCGCAACCTCCTATTGGGGCGTCAAACGCGCCTGCGCCTGGAGGCCGAGATCATCCGCGACGTGTCCCTCTCGGCGAGCAGCCTCCTGAACCCGAAGCTCGGCGGCCCGGGGGTGTTCCCGCCGCAGCCGAAAGAGGTGTTCGCGTTCACGCAGAGCAACCACCCGTGGGTGGAGAGCAAAGGTCCGGACCGCTACCGCCGGGGGATGTACACCTACATCTGGCGCCAGTCGCAGCACCCGCTGCTCGCCACGTTCGACGCCGCGGACGCACAAGTCGCGTGTACGAAGCGGAACCGGAGCAACACTCCGTTGCAAGCGCTGCACATGGCGAACGACCCGGTGTTCGTGGAATTCGCGAACGCCCTCGGAACGCGGGTCGAGTCAGAAGGACCGTCCGACGATGCGGGCCGAATCGCGTTCGCCTTCAAAGTGTGCTTCTCACGGGAACCGTCCCCGGCAGAGGCCGCGCGCGTGCAAGCATACCTCGACGCCAAGCGCAAGGCCGACCCGAAGACGGCATGGGCAGCAGTGGCCCGCGTGCTGATGAACCTCGACGAGTTCATCACACGGGAGTGAGGTTCGCACGCCGAGGCTTCCGAAACGGAACACGGACTACCGATGGACGAACCCGAGGAACCGCCCGAGGACCTGCTCGCCGACTTCTTGACTCTGGCGCATGTGCTGGCCGCGGGAGTCGCTTGCATCGGGCTGAGCGTATTCGTGTTCCAACATCAGGAGTGGTCCGCCGGGATCGTCCTGCTGTTGCTCGGCTTGTTCTGGATCGGAGCGCTCGGTTACGTCCTTGTTCGACGCACCCGCCGGATCATTCAGTACCGCAATGCCCTCTGCGCCAAGGCGAACCCCAAATGACTCCGCACGAACTCGACAGCGCGCTCACCCTGGCCCGCACCCGGCGGCACTTCTTCCAGGACTGCGGGGTCGGCGTCGGCGCGATGGCGCTCGGCTCGCTCCTCGCGCGCGACACCGGCGCGAAGGAGCGCACCGATCCGCTGGCGCCCAAGAAGCCGCACTTCCCGGCGAAGGCGAAAGCCGTCATCTTCCTGTTCATGGCGGGCGCCCCGAGTCAGCTCGAACTGTTCGAGCCGAAGCCGGAGCTGAACAAGCTCAGCGGGCAGAAGGTGCCCGAATCGTTCACCAAAGGGAAGCGGTTCGCGTTCATCAAGGGCGACGCGAAGTTGCTCGGGTCGGTGCGCAAGTTCGAGAAGGCCGGTAAGTGCGGCATGGATGTCTCTGAGTTGCTACCGCACCACAAGGAAATTGCGGACGAACTGTGTTGGCTCCGCGGGATGCGGACCGACGTGTTCAACCACGGCCCGGCGAAGTGCTTCGTTAATACGGGGAGCCCGCAGTTCGGCCGCCCGAGCATGGGCGCGTGGCTCACCTACGGCCTGGGCAGCGCGAGCGACAGCCTGCCGGGGTTCGTGGTGCTCCAGTCCGGCCCGCGCGGGCCGCGCGGCGGGGCCGCGCTCTACGGCTCCGGGTTCCTTCCGAGTGTCTACCAGGGCGTGCCGTTCCTGAAAGGCCCGAACCCGATTCTCGACCTCGCCCCGCCCCCGAAGGTGAGCGGCAAGGACCAGGGCGCGTTCATCAAGGCGGTCGGCGACCTCAACAAAATGCGCCACGCCGCGACCGGCGACCCCGAGATCCAGACCCGCATCGCGGCCTACGAAATGGCGTACCGGATGCAGACCTCCGCGCCCGAGCTGATGGACCTGTCGAAAGAGGACAAGAAGACGCTCGCGATGTACGGGGCGACCGCGGGCAAGCCGAGCTTCGCGGCCAACTGCGTACTCGCGCGCCGGCTCGTGCAGCGGGGGGTGCGGTTCGTCCAACTGTACCACACCGACTGGGACCACCACGGCGGGAGCCTCGACCTCACGAAGCCGCTCGACAAGATCTGCGCGGAGATCGACCAGCCCTGCGCCGCGCTGGTGAAGGATCTGAAGCGCCTCGGGATGCTCGACAGCACCATCGTGGTATGGGGCGGCGAGTTCGGCCGCACCCCGATGGGCGAGACGCGCGAAACGATAGGCCGCGACCACCACATCGACGCCTACACCATGTGGCTCGCCGGGGGCGGGTTCAAGCCGGGGTTCCTGCACGGCAAGAGCGACGAGATCGGCTACAACGTGGTCGAAAACGAGGTCCACGTTCACGACCTGCAAGCCACGATCTTGAACCAGATGGGTCTGAACCACGAGAAGCTGACGTTCCGGTTCCAGGGCCGCGACTTCCGCCTCACCGACGTTCACGGCAAGGTGGTGAAAGAGATCCTGGCGTGACCGGGGGCGCCCGCCGGGGCGCACAGGGTCGGACCGCGGAGCGCGGCACAGCCCGAATGCGTACCACTCATTCCGGAGCCCGTCCCGATACACGGTCCAATTGCGGCGTGTTTGTCGTATAGGAGTGGCTCGGTTGGGGTGCACGTGTCGGCCCCCACAGGGCTTCCGCCCATGTGCGGCGAAGCCGGTGCGCGGACCACGGAACCGCACCCAACTGCGTCACCTTATCTTTGTCTCTTTAGCGCAGACGCAATCAACCGGGACTTACCCCGAAGCCGGAACCGGGTGGTCCCTCCGAACTGCCCGCGGACCGCTTTTCTGATGCGGCCCGCGCCGTGCCGTGATACAAAGAGCCCGACCTCTCCGCACCACCACCCGCGGCACAACATCCATGAACACCGCACGTCTCGCGCTCCTCGGCGCGCTTCTGGGGGCCGTTTTCGTTCCGGTCGCGGCCCAGAAATCGACCGACCTCGGCCCGTCCGCTTACGCCATTCGTGACGCCAAAGTCGTCACCGAAGCCGGAACCGTGCTCCCGAAAGCCACGATCGTTGTGCGCGACGGGTTAATTGCGGCCGTCGGGGCCGATGTGGCGGTTCCCCTCGATGCGCTCGTGATCGAGGGCCAGGGGCTGACGGTGTACCCGGGGTTCATCGACGCCACCACCACGCGCGGCTACGATGCGTCGCTCCGCCGCTCGCTGGGCGGGCCGCCGAGCCCGGAAGACCTCGCCGCCGACCCGCTCGTCGCCACCAAACCCGATCACCGCAAGGGGCTCACTCCCGAGTTCGAGGTTCAAACGGCGCTCAAGCTCGACGAAGACTCCGCCGCGCCGTGGCGCAAAGTGGGCTTCACGGCCCAGCTCGTAGCTCCAGACGGCGGGTACTTCTCGGGCACCAGCGCGCTGGTGAGCCTCAGCGGCGCGGTGCCCCGCGACGCCACCCTCCGCGCGCCGGTCGCGCTGCACGCGCGGTTCGGGCGCGTGGCCGGGGCCGAGTACCCCGTTTCACTGATGGGGGTCATGGCGCACACCCGGCAAACCGCGCTCGACGCGGGCTGGCTCAAGCGCCAGTGGGCCGCTTACGAGGCCCGCGGGAAAACCGGTAAGCGGCCGCCTTCGGACCCGTGCCTGGAGGCGCTCGCGCCGGCCCTGGAAGGCAAGTTGCCGGTCGCGTTCGAGGCCGATTCGGCCGACGAGATCAACCGCGCGCTCGACTTCGCTGCGGAGTTCAAGTTGAAGCCCGTAATCGTCGGCGGGCGCAGCGCGTGGAAGGTCGCGGACCGGTTGGCGAAGGAACGGGTGCCGGTCATCTTGCGGCTTGATTTCGCGGCGGCGCCGGAGCGCGAGGCGGGGCTCCCGGTGCGCGTCCGTGAGGAGCAGGAGCACCTCCGGCAGCAAGACATCGGGTGCGCCTCGGCGCTGCACAAGGCCGGGGTGAAGTTCGCGTTCACCACGCAGGGCGTGACGCCGGCGCGGTTCCAGCAGAACGTGCGCAAGGCGGTCGCGGCGGGGCTCCCCTCGGATGTGGCGCTCGCCGCGCTCACCGGCACCGCGGCCGACATCCTCGGCGTGCCCTCACAGGTGGGGCGCATCGCGAAAGGGCGCCCCGCGCACCTGCTCGTGTGCGACGGCGATTTCGATTCGGCTTCCACGAAGTACAAGTTCGCGTTCGCCGATGGTGTGCGGTTCGACCTGACGGCGGCCACATCCACCACGACTAGCGGCGGGAGCGAACCCTCCGGCCCGAAGAAGGGGAACCGCCCGCGCCCGAACACCGACCCCACGCCCACAACGCCCACCGCGCCGGCGCCCAAAGGACCGTTTCCGGCGGGCCGGCCGGGTGCCGACCGCGATTCCGCACCGTTTAACGGCGCCGCGTTCCGCGCGGTCATCCCGATGCTCGATGCCGCGGAACTCGCGACCACCGAGACCCGCGCCGACCGCACCCCGCCCGTGCGCACGGGCGGAACGGTGCTGCTCACCGGCGTCACGGTGCTCACCGGAACCGGCAAGACGCTCCCGAACACCAACCTGCTCATCGAGCGCGGGAAGATTCGCGCCATCGGTACCGGCGCGACCGCCGGGGCCGGCGTGAAGGTCATCCGCGCCGAGGGCATGTTCGTGATGGCCGGGATCATCGACTCGCACTCGCACTTCGCCATGACCGGCGGGGTCAACGAGTCGTCGCTGTCGGTGGTGCCCGAGGTGCGTGTGCGTGACGTGATCGACTCCGAGGACGTGCAGATCTACCGCGCGCTCGGGGGCGGCGTCACCACCGCGCGGCTGCTACACGGCAGCGCGAACGTGATCGGCGGGCAGGACGCGGTCATCAAAATGAAGTACGGCACGACCGCCCGCGAGATGCTCGTGACCGCCGGCCCCCGCGGGGTGAAGTTCGCGCTCGGGGAGAACGTGAAGCGCACCGACGGGCGGTTCCCCAACAGCCGGCTCGGGGTCGAAGCGGTTCTCGTGCGCGCGTTCACCGAGGCCCGGGCATACCAGAAGAAGTGGGCCGACTACGAGGCGAGCAAGGGCACGAGCGAGCCCCTTTCCGAGCCCCGCCGGGATCTGCGGCTCGAAGCGCTCGCGGACGTGCTGAAGGGCGACCTGCGCGTTCACTCGCACTGCTACCGGTCCGACGAGATCCTGATGCTGCTCCGCGTGGCGGACAGGTTCGGCGTGAAAGTGAAGTCGCTCCAGCACGTGCTGGAGGGCTACAAAGTCGCCCCCGAGATCGCGGCACACGGGGCGAGCGTGAGCCTGTTCAGCGACTGGTGGGCGTACAAGATCGAGGCGTTCGACGCGATCCCCTTCGCCGCCAAGCTCCTCAAGGACGCGGGCGCGAGCGTGTGCCTGAAGTCCGACGACAACGAGCTCATGCGGCACCTGAACCAGGAGGCCGCGAAGCTGGTGAAGTACTGCGGGTTCACCCCCGAAGAGGCGCTGCACACGATCACCCTGAACCCCGCGAAGCAACTCGGTCTGGACGGGCGTATCGGCACGGTCGAGGTGGGCAAGGACGCGGACCTGGCGATCTTCAACGGGCACCCCCTCAACTCCTACGCGCGCTGCGAAATGACCCTGATCGAAGGGGAAATCTACTTCCAGCGGTCGCCGGCGCTCGCCCCGTTCGAGGCGGCCCTAGCGGTCCCGCCCAAACCGGCTCCGAAGTTCGCCGCCGTCCCGGAACTGCCGAAGGGCACCTACGTCCTGTCCGGGGGCACGGTCCATTCCCCCGGGAAGCCGGCGTTCGTGGGCTCCGTCACCGTGGACGCCGCGAGCGGGAAAATCGTCCACGTCGCGCAAGGGGCGCTGAAGCCCGCCGGGGCCGGCGTGACCGCGGTCGAGTGCACGGGGCTGCACATCTTCCCCGGCATGGTCGACGCGGGGACCGTGCTGGGGCTCGTGGAAATCGACTCGGCGCGCGAGACGAACGATTCGCGCGAGGGCGGCGACTTCCAGCCCGACTTGCGCGCGAGTGTCGGTATCAATCCCGATTCGGAACTCATCCCGGTGACCCGCGCGAACGGGGTCACAACGGCGCTCACGCACCCGACCGGCTCGCTGTTACCCGGCCAGGGCGCGCTGATCAACCTCGCGGGCTGGGTGCCGGCGGAAATGGTGGTGACGGACGGGCTCACGCTGCACATCGAGTACCCGCCGGCGTTCGGGGGCGGGTTCCGCGGGTTCAACCCCAGCGTCGCGTTTGAAAGCGAAAGCAGCGCGGCCCGGCTCCGCCGGGAGGAGAAGCTCACGAAGCTGAAGGAGTTGTTCGAGACGGCCCGCCGGTACGACGCCGCGAAGAAGGCCGGCGCGCAGGTGGCCCCGAACCCGCGGTTCGACGCGCTGCTGCCGTTCGTGCGCGGGGAGAAGCCCGTGGTGTTCACCGCGGAGCGCAAAGCCGACCTCCTCGGGGCGCTGAAGCTGGCCGACGAGTTGAAGGTGAAACCGATCCTGAGCGGCGCCTCGGAGGCGTGGAAGCTGACCGCGGAGCTGAACAGGCGCGGCGTGCCCGTCATCCTGGGTCCGGTGATGAGCGTCGGGCGCGAGACCGGCGACAAGTTCGACGCAACATACACCGCGGCGGCCAAGCTGCACGCCGCCGGGGTGAAGTTCTGTATCCGCTCGTCGGGTTCGCACAACGCGCGCAACCTGCCCTACGAAGCCGCGATGGCAGTGGCCTACGGGCTCCCCCCGGAGGAGGGGCTCAAGGCCGTGACACTTTACCCGGCGGAGATTTTGGGCGTGGCCGACAAGTTCGGAACCGTCGAAGCGGGGAAGCGGGCGAACCTCGTGATCGCCAACGGCGATGTCCTCCAGGCCACGACCGAGGTGCTTTGCGTCTTCGTTGACGGCAAGCCGTACGAACCGACCAGTAAGCAGACGCGGCTGTTCGACAAGTACCAGAAGCGCCTGAACGAGTTGCGCGGGCCGACGAAGTGACGCCCGCACGGGTCGCGCGAAACCGTAAAGCGGTCGCGCGAGTCGCCCCGAAAAAGCAACGCTGTAATGATTGTGCAAAGTCGCGCACAACCATCACGATTGAAACCACAACTGGCCACGGACAGACCGATGCGAACCGAAGAGAAATCGTATCAGTGCCCGGTGTGCCAGTGGCAAGGGCGGTCGGAGCCGACTGATGCCGGTGACTCGGCCGCGTGCCCGCAATGTGGGGTGCTTCTGGCTCCGCTGTCGTGGGCACAGACCTGGGGTGTTGCCCTGGCCTTAATCGGTGGGGCCACAGCGTTCATCTTCATTGCCGTGGCCGTGCTGACCCGGCGCTAGCTGAAACGAGGCGCCTGTGGCGCGGACCCGCACCGGCAGCTTAACGGCAATGGTGCCGTGCGCCTCGCGGTGCCTGATCCCGGGGCTACCCACCGGCGCGTGGGCGATGGTAACCGCCAACAACCCGGAGGTGCTCGCCACCTTTCGTGACCGCCGGGCGTCAGAGCCCGCCCCCGGCGCGGCGCCGAATCGGGTCAAACGGTCCGTTTCCCGTTGCTCACCCCACACCCGTCCGGCACACTGTAGTCTGATAAACGCGTCTACCGAACCCTTCACCAGCTCTCGGCCACTAACCCGGAGTTCCGCCCCATGCGTGTCGCCTTCCTCATGTGTGTCGGCCTCTTGATATCCGATACAGCTCGCGCCGACGATGCGATCCCCCCGAAAGTCCTGGCCGACCTGAAGGCCGGCACCGTGTTCGTCCGGGTTCAGACCGAGCGCGGGAAGGCCACCGGGTCCGGGTTCGTGGTTGCCGCCGGCGGCGGGTCCGCACTGATCATCACCAACCGGCACGTCATCGCACCCAAGACGATCGGGGCGGTCACCGGCGTTCAGGTCGTGTTCCACAGCGGCAAGCCCGGCTCCGAGGTGACCCTCGACGCCAAGGTGCTGGTCGCCGACGCGGATCAGGATCTTGCCGTACTGGAGGTGTCCGGCGCGAAGGAGGTGCCGAAACCGCTCGACATCACAACGGCGGTGGAGGCGTTTGAAACGATGTCCGTGTACTCATTCGGGTTCCCGTTCGGCGAGGCACTCTCGACGACCAAGGGGAACCCGGCCCTGACGGTCGGCCGGGCTTCCGTTTCCAGCCTGCGACAAAACGATAAGGGCGTAGTGGCCGCGATCCAACTGGATGGGAACCTGAACCCGGGGAACAGCGGCGGGCCGATCGTGGACGGCAAGGGGCGGGTGGTCGGGGTGGCGGTGGCCGGGGTGCGGGGCGCGGGCATCGGGCTGGCCATCCCGCGCGCCGAGGTGACCCGGTTGCTGGCCCGGCAAGGGGCACAACTGAGCGTCCGGCCGGGGGCCCCGAAGGACGGCAAGGTGGAAGTGGAACTGAGCCTGATGGTACTGGACCCGTCGCAGAAGGTGACCGCGGTGCGGGTGCGCGTGGTACGTGCCAACGATGTGCCGAAGGACTGGGGCAAGGATCGGTCCGGCGGCCCCCCCGCACTACCCGGCGGCGATGTGGTCGAATTGAAGCTGGACGGGTTCCGGGCGCGCGGGCGGGTGACACTCAAGGCGAACAAGCCCGAGACCGTGGCGCACCTGTTCCAGTCGGCACTGGTCGGCCCGGATGGGAGCAAGCCATCCGAACCGATCTCGGCCAGCATCAACTTCGACCCGAACGCATCCCGCGTTGCCGGCCATTGGACGCGCGTAACAGAAGGGATCACGGAACTGTGGTCGGTGCGCCGCGCGGGTGACACGTGGGAAGTGTACGGGGCCTTTTTGGAAAACGGTAAAGAGGTCGGGGGGTTCGTCGGGACCGATGTCAAGGTGACCGAGAAGACCCTCACATTCGTTCAGAAATTTGCGAAGCCGCCGCCACGCCTCTGGTTGAGCGGGGCAACTGTGACCGCCACGGCTGAGGGCGACAAGTTCGCGTACACCTGGCGGCTCCACGGATCGAGCGGCACACGCGACATGACCCGGCCGCGCCTTGAGGTCCAGGCCGGGCCGGCAAAAGACGGCAAGGTGGAAGTGGACCTGAGCCTGATGGTGCTCAACTCGTCGCCGAAGGCGCCCACGGTACGGGTGCGGGTGGTGCGCGCCGCCGACGTACCGAAAGGCACGGCCGGCGCGCTCGCGGGGGGCGAGGTGGTGGACCTGAAGGTTGACGGGCACGTGGCTCATGGCATCGTCACCCTGAAAGCGGACAAGCCCGATGCCGTGCAATACCTGTTCCAGACAATCGTCGCGGGTCCGGATGGGGATCATGTGGCGGCAGCAATCCCGACCGACATCAACTTCGACCCGAAAGCGTCCGGGATCGGTGGCCAGTGGACCCGCGTGACGGAAGGCCTAACAGAATTGTGGACGGTCCGGTTCGTTGATGGTAAATGGGAGGTGTCAGGGATCTATCTGGAAAACGACAAAGAGGTCGGATCGTTCGTCGGCTCTGATGTCAAGGTGACAGGTAAGACCGTCACCTTTATTCAAAAGTTCGTGAAGGCACCCCGGGTATGGCTGAGTGGGGCGACCGTGACAGCCACGGCCGAAGGCGACAAGTTCACATACACGTGGCGGCTCGGTGGGTCGAGCGGCACACGCGAAATGACTCGGGCGAAGCGCTGAGGGTTTCCAGCCAAAACCAGAACGCCAGCGAGTCAAAACTATGAAGACTGGCTGGCGTTCGGGTTTGGACGCTTCAATTTCCGCTAAGATATGGGCTTGTGGTCATCGGTTATCAGGGCGGAGAGTTGCATGAAGATCGCACTGTTCGTGTTCGGTGT
>DASWYH010000464.1:0-2698 GCA_036405095.1 Gemmata sp.
ACGTGGCGGCCCGCGGGCTCGACGTGGAGCACCTCACGCACGTGGTGAACTTCTCCCTGCCGATGGGGACGGAGAACTACGTCCACCGGATCGGGCGCGTGGGGCGGGCCGGGCGCGAAGGGGTCGCGATCACGGTGGCGGAGCCGCGCGAGCAGGGCGCGCTGCGCGCCGTCGAGCGGGCCACCGGTCAGCGGATCGAGATGGGCAAGGTGCCGACCGCGGCCGACCTCCGTGCCAAGCGCCTGGAGCGGACCAAGGCCGCGATCCGCGAAACCGTCGCGGCGGGCGAACTGGACACGTTCCGCGCGATGTTCGGGTCGCTGGTCGGCGAACTGGACCCCACGGACGTGGCGCTCGCGGCCCTGAAACTCGCCCACCGCGCCCGCGGCGGCGACATCGACGACGGTCCGGATATTCCCGTGATGTCCGCGCCGCAGCGCTCCGATCGCCCCGGCCGCGACCTGGTGCGCCCGCGACAGGGCAACTTCCGCGGTCCCGGTCCGCGGGCGGCGCGGATCTTCATCAGCGCGGGGCGGGAAGCCGGCATCAGCCCGCGCGACCTCGTCGGCGCGATCGCGAACGAGGCCGGGTTGCCGGGGCGCGACATCTACAGCATCGAGATCACGGACCGGTTCTCGCTGGTGGACGTGCCCGAGGACGCGGCCGAGCACGTCATCGAGTCGCTCAACGGCACCCGTTTGCGGGGCCGGCGGGTGAGCGCCCGGCGCGACCGGCAGGGCTGATCCCCTGGGACCGCGGTATAAAGTGTGGCGCTGCTGCGCGAACTGGTGCCACGCAACGCCACTCGCTTCGCAAATCCGGCCAGTGGCCCAGGTGCCGCTGTGCCGTTGTTTCGTCCACCTCATAACTCGGGTTGTGTTGGTTCACATCACGCCACCTCGAGAAGCATCCGAATCACGAGCTGGCCAGAGCGGTCCGGAAGTGAAAATCGCTTAGCGGTGACCATGCCGGCAACGGCGAGTTTACGCCGGTGGTGCCGCCAAATAAAAGACCGCGCCACGTCGCCTTGAAGTAGAGGAGCGCGCGTGCTCGTTGCGATGGTCGGCCTTCCGGGGAGCGGCAAAAGCACGCTCGCGGCGCAACTCGCGACCGCCCTCGGCGGTATCGTATTGTGCAAGGATGTGGTTCGGGCGACCCTGTTCCCCGCGCCGACCCTGGATTACTCTTCCGCGCAAGACGAAATCGCGATGTCCGCGGTGTATCAGGCCGCGGGTTATATTCTGAGAGCGCACCCCGCCGTTCCGGTGTTCCTCGACGGGCGCACGTTTAGCAAACCGGGACAACTCGGGCCCCCGCTGGCGCTGGCTGCATCGCTCGGGCGAACCCTTCACATTATCGAGTGCGCGTGCGCGCCGGAAGTCGCGCGCGCGCGGCTCGCCGCAGATCACCGGGCCGGGACACACCCCGCCGGGAACCGTACACCCGAGATGTACGACCGGGTGCGGGCGGCGGCGGTGCCGCTCACCGTTCCGCGGCTCACACTCGACACGGGCGCGTTGACGCCCCAGGCGTGTGTGTCGCGCGCGATCGCGTTTCTGACCCGATAGACGCCCGGGTGCGGTGCCCCGCTTTTTAGAGACAAATTGATTGCGAACTCGTCTGATTGGTGTATATGTTATATTGTGTGCCGGATTGCTGTCTAATCGTCCGATCCTTCATTTGATGTCGGCGCGGCGCCTCTGATGAAGAGCGGGCCTCGCCGAACCCTGTTCTCGGTCAAGGTGAGCCGTGAGCCGCCCGGTGTCACGGTTGCGCGTTACGAGCATGTCGAGGTCGGGTTCGCAGATCGGGAGCCCGGGTCACATAGAGCAGACGGGGCGCGAAATTCCGCCCGTGTCGTACTCGCGGTCAGGTCCCTTTCCGCGGCCCGTGTTCAGTCGGAGTGAAGAGCGGTCCGCTCGCTCCGCAAAAACCGCCACTTGCTCCTCGCCGTTTGGCTCACCGATGACGGGCCTTTCGAAACAAACTCCCGAAGCCAGTTCGGGCGGGAGCCTACTTCCGTGGTCGCCCCTGTGACGGCGGCTTCGGGGCCGGTGCGAGTTCCGGAAACAGCGGGTGTGGGGCGGGGCGTTTGAGGGCGGTCTTCCAGGCGGCCCCGCACACCCCGCCATCGGTCACCCGCGGCACGTACCGGACCGCACCCGATGGCGCACCGCCGATCCGAAGCGCCAACGTTTTCGGCTTCAGTTCGGTGTGCCAGCCGTGTTCTTCCAGCAGGGCTTCCAGTTCCTTGTCTGTGGGCAGCGCGTTGAGTTCGCGGGTGGTGTTCGCCTCCCAGCTTGGTGGCCGCCCACCCGGGAGCCTCGACAGCACCCCGACCACGCACACCCGCCCCGCGGCGGTCGGGGCCGCGTACCGCTTGACCACCAAACACCGCTCCTCGGTTGCGAACACCCCATCGAACTCGACCACCTCCCAAACCAGGACCGTGACCAATCCGCGGTCGGCGGCGTTCGGCAGCATCGCGTTCAACTCGGTCAGCTTCCACGTTTTGGGAGCGTCCTTTTCCCGCGCCGCTGGCGGGTCGCCCTGGGCACCCGCGGCGAGCAACCCGGACGTGAACAGAGTGAGCAGGTAGTGAAGTGAACTGTGCCTCATTCGCGCACCTCCTTGACTCCCTACCGAACTTATACCGAAAGTGAGTGAGCCATACGAAGCAAATCACATGGCGGATATG
>DASWYH010000465.1:0-4186 GCA_036405095.1 Gemmata sp.
GAGCCCCCGGCGCCGGTTGCGTTAACCCACTGTGCCGAACGCAACCGCCAGGATGTGCCGTTCGGCTTTGTGCGTTTCCTTCCACTTGATGCCGTCGGTCGAAGCGAACAATCGGCCCTTCCACGCGGCGCCGACGAACACGTTTCCGCCATACGTCGCAATTTGCGGCGCGTTCTCGTTTGTGGCCCGCTCCCACTTCTCGCCGTCGGCAGACGTGTACGTGGCGCCGGCGCCGATCGCGACAAACTTTCCGCCCGCGAACAGCACGCTGTTGAGGTGCTCGCCTTCTTCGCCGGTCTGTCGGGCGTCCCATTTCAAGCCGTCGGTGCTCTTCATCCGCAACCCGTGCAACCCGACCCCGACGAACACCCCGTTTCCGAACGCCACGTCCACGAGCGTATCGATCGCTTTCGTTTCGGGGGCATCGGCCCACTCCTTGCCGTCTTTGGAGGTGGCGCGCCGGCCGCGGTCGCCGACCGCGATGAACCGCTCCGCACCCCACGCAGCGCGGCGGAGCATGTGCTTACCCGGGATGTCGTGCGGGCCGTCCCAGCGCAGCCCGTCCTTCGAGAACATGACGAAGGGCCGCGACGCGCCGACGCTTCCCGGGTCGCCGCCGAGCGCGAGGAACTGCCCGTTACCGAACGAGAGCCCGCGGATGTACTTGACGTACTTCGCTTCGTGCTTGCCGGTCTTCCAGGTCTTACCGTCGGCGGTGTTGGCGAGGATGTTGTCCCCGCCGAAGCTGCCGACCGCAACGCACAGCCCGTTCCCAAAGGCAACCGCGCGGTACGACTCGCCCTCGCGCCCGGTCTGCGCGTCGGTCCACTTCAAGCCATCGGTAGACGCAATGCGCAGCCCATCCAGGCCGACCGCAACGAAGAGAGGCGTTTGGGATTTCATGGTCTTCGCCCAACAGTTGTCTTCGCTGCCGCAGCCGGCGCGAGTCACGGGTCGGGGGTGAACGAGTCGAGGAATCGCCGGAATCGCGCCCGAGCCGTTTCGCTCGCCGGACCGCAGGCGGTCAGCACGTACACCCGCGACGCAGACACGTCTACCCGCGCCAAGCCGATCCCACCGTTGATCAGTTCCAGTTCGGCGTCCATCACGGTCCGCCCCGCCACCCGCCGGGCCGGGCCGACGGTCACCTTTTGGATGCCGGGCAGTCGCCCGAGTTCCACCAGACGGCTCCGGCAGACGGATTCGGGTTCGGGAGGGAACTGTGGGTACGGGCGGATGTTCGGACGCGCGGCGATCGGACCTAACGAGGCAGGCACCCAGTTGTCTGGCGTGTACACGACGACATACTCTTCGGAGCGGGAGACCAGCACGGTGCCCTCGACCTGCGCGGCGGACAGGATCTTATTTCCGATGACCTCGACCATATCGGCGCGCGGCGCAGCCGGGAGCTCGACGCGGTACTGGCCGTAGGTGGATGTGTGGGTCTGCCACTGCGGTTGCAGGTGCTGCCAGCGGTATCCGGCGACCGCTGCCCCGGCCACGGCGACGAGCGCGACGGCGATGGCGACCCGTTGCACCCACCGTCGGGGGGTACGAACTGGGAGCCGTGGGTGCGGAACCGCTACCACGGCGGAGCAGTTGGAACACCGAACTATACGCCCCGCCCGGTCGTCGGGGAATGCGACCGCTGACGCGCAGCTCGGGCAGGTGAACTCGATCGGCATCGTCTCTCCCGTCCCGTGTCTCGGCACCGCCCAGAATTTTATAACCCTTACAGCGGCGGCACCAAAGATCGCGGCAGAACGTGGCGGTTCGCTCACACCAGCCCCGGGAGCTTGCCCTCGTACTGGCGGTGCTGGCTGGTGAGGTTTTCGCCGAACTGCGCCGTCTTGCGGCCCATCCGGTCGAGGATCTCTGCGTACAGGTTTGAGACCGGGGTCTTGGGTTTGAACGCGAGGTGCCGCCCCGGCTTCAGCGTGCCGCCGGCCCGGCCGACGAGGAGCGCCGGGTAGTCGCTGGTCCCGTGGCCGCCGTTCGCCATGTACGACGTGTACAGCAGCAGCGTGTTGTCGAGCAGCGAGGAACCGCCCTCGTCGATGCCGCGCATCTTCTGCACCATCTCGGCGAACAGCCGCGTGTACCATACGTGGATCTGCCGCAGCGCTTCGCGCGAAATGGGGTCGGCGTCCTCGACGCGGCCCGCGTTGCCCTGGTGTTCGAGCGTGTGGCAGTGCGTCTCGTAGCCGACCGTCACCACGCCGGGGAACTGCGCCTCGTCGCTGCCGCACGCGAACACCGAAACGCGGGTGGTGTCGGTTTGAAACGCCAGCACCATCAGATCGACCATCAGGCGCGTGTAGCTCTCGTGGTACTCGGGGTCGCGGTGGACCGGGTTCGTCACCTGCCAGATCGGGAGGTTCTCCTTCGGCAGATTGGTCGGCAGCGCCACCTTCGACGGCCCCGGGTTCGCCGCGTCCAGCACTTCGAGCCGCTGGCGGTGCTCGGCGAAGTCGATCCGCTTCTCGATCGCGCGCACGCCGTCGAGGTACTGGTCCAGGCGCCCGCGGTCGGCGGCGCCGAGGTCTTTGCGCAGGTCGGCGGCTTCCTCGCGCACGAGGTCCAAAACGCTCCGGTCGATCGTGTCCTTCTTCGTCCCGGTGGGGGGCGCGGCGTTGGCGGCGCGGGTCTTCCAGTTCGGCGCGACAGGGGTGCGCCCGCGGAACATCCGGTCGAACACCACACGCGGGTTCGCTTCGTAGGGGACGCGCGCGTCCGCGGAGCGCCACGAGTACTGCGTTTCGTGGTTGCTCAGCCCGATTTCCAGGGAAGGGAGGAACGTTTGCGTGCCCACGGTTTGCGCCGCGAGCTGATCGACCGACGGCCCCGCGACGAGTTTCCCGTCCACCTTCTTCACCACCTCGGCGCCGGTCAGGTGCATGAGGGCACAGTGCTCGTGCGCGTTCAGGCCCTCGCTGCGCCCGTGGTGGCTCAGGCCCGACAGCACGAGCAGTTCGTCCTTCACGCCCTCCAGCGGTTTCAAGATCGAAGGGAGCTTGCCGAGCGCGCCGACCTCTTTCGGCTTCCACGATTCGAGAACCGTACCGCCGGTCACGGTGAACACGCCGAACCGGAGCGGGGGCTTCCCGCCCGCGCCGGGCTGGGCCGCCGGGGCGAACTGTTCGAGGAAGGGCAGAGCCAGGGTCGCTCCGACCCCGCCGAGGAACCCGCGGCGGGTCAGGGGGTGACGGCGAACGTCGCGCATGGGTCGGCTCCGTGTACCGGGTTACTTCTTTTTGTCGCGAATCTTCTGCATCTGTTCCCGGAACTTGTCTTCCGGCGGCGCGTGCTTGATCGTGGCGCCCGGGAGGTCGGCTTTCAGCTTTTCGAGGTCGCCCGCGGACACCTCGACCTTGTTGAGCGTCAGTTCCTTGAGCCCCGTGAGCGCTTTGAGGTGCTTGAGGCTGCCCGTGTAGGTGAGAGCCGTCTCGTCGTAGGTGACGCGCTCCAGGGTCGGGATCTCGCACAGGGTGACGAGGCCCGCGTCGCCCAGGCGCATGGAGAACTGCGGCCCCACGTTGATGCTCGTGAGCTTGGGGAGCTTCTTCAGGTGCTTCAGCCCCTCATCGGTGATGCGCGTGTGGTAGCAGACCACCTCCGTGAGCGTTTTCACCTCCGCGACGGCTTTCAGACCGTCGTCGCCGACCGTGGAGCCGGAGAAGTTGAACCTCTCTAATCGAGGGCACCCCGCGAGGGCCGCGAACCCGGTCCCGGTGAGCGCTTTGTTCTGCCAGCCCAAATGCCAGATCGTGAGCGCCTTCAGGTTCTTGAGATTCGCGAACGATTTGAACCCGTCGTCGGAAAGGGCGGTGCCGTTGATCGCGAGTTCCTCAATCGTCGCGAGCTTCCCGACGTGCGCCGCCTGCGCGTCGGTCATCTTGCAGTTGCCGTAGAACGTAAGCTTGGTGAGGCCCTTGAGTGCCCCGAGCTTCTCGTAGTCGGCGTCGAGGAGGGTTTCGGACTTGGCGAACGTGACCGCGGAGAGCGTCCCGTTCTTTTCGAGCTTCACCGAGTTCCCGGCGGCCTTGAGCGCGTCGGCGAAAGCCCTGTCGTCGGCGCGGGCGCCGGCGGCAAGAAGGACGAGAACGACGGGCGCGGCGAATCGGGTCATGTGGGTTCCCCCGAGGGTTACTCGTCTTCGTTCGGGTTCCGGCGGTGCTGGAACGGG
>DASWYH010000466.1:0-2238 GCA_036405095.1 Gemmata sp.
GCCACCGGCATCGACCTCGCGCTGCTGGTCGTGGCGGCCGACGACTCCATCATGCCACAAACCCGCGAGCACCTCGAAATCCTCAAACTCTTACGGGTGAGGCGCGGGCTGATCGCGCTGACCAAGGCCGACCTCGTTGACGAGACCACGCGTGAGGTGGCCGGCCTCGAAGTGCGCGAACTGGTCCGCGGATCGTTCCTCGATGGCGCGCCGATCGTTCACACCTCCGCGCACACGGGTCTCGGCGTTGCGGAACTGCGGGCCGCCCTCGCGTCTGTCGCCAGCACGATCCCGGAAAGGGACGGCAACGAATGGTTCCGGCTCCCAATCGATCGCGCGTTCGTCGTGCAGGGGCACGGGACCGTGGTCACCGGGTCCGTCGTCACGGGGTCGGTCGCGGCCGGGGACGAACTGGAGTGGCACAAGGGTGACGGCACCTCCGAACTCGTGCGCGCGCGGGGGCTCAACAACCACGGCCACCCCGCGGACGAGGTCCACCGGGGCCAGCGCGCCGCGGTCAACCTCGCGGGGGTGCCTCACGAGCTCGTCCACCGCGGTCAGGAACTGGCCCGCCCCGGTTACCTGGTCGCGACCAAGGTGCTGACCGTTCGGCTGCTCGCATCGGGGGACGGCAAGCACGGCATCAAGCACCGGCTCCCGCTGCGGTTGCACATCGGCACCGCAGAGGTAATGGCCACCGTATCGCTCCTCGATTGCGACGCCATCGGCCCGGGGCAGTGGGGGCTCGCTCAGCTCTTCTTGGTGGACCCGGTCTCCGCCGTCTGGGGGCAACCGTTCGTTGTGCGCGACTCGTCTGCGGAGCACACGCTCGGCGGCGGGCAGGTGCTCCAGCCGAACGCGACCAAGGTGCGCCGGCGGCACATTGAGGCCATCGAGCACATCGAAAAGCTGTGGTCCGACGACGCGGAAACGCGGGCGCGTGCGGTGGCGTGGTTCGCGGGCTTCCACGGGTTCGCGTCGGGCGACCTCGTCCGCAGCGCGGGTGCCGCGCCCGATCACGTCGATTCGCTCGTCGCTTCGCTTACCACCGCCGGGGCGGTGGCTGAACTCGTGCTCGCTTCCAACCGGCGGGCCCTGATCCACGCGGACCGGATTGCTGAACTCGAAGCGCGCGTCCTCGATACCCTCGCGGCGATGCACAGCGAGAACCCGCTGATGACGAACCACGACCGGCAGAAGGTGCTCGCGAAGCTCGCTTACATCGGCGCCGAGCCGCTACTTCAGACCATCACAGACCACCTGATGCGCGCGAAAAAAGTGGTGGGCGACGCCCGCCGCATCGCGCGCGCGGACTTCAAACCGAAGCTCAGCGCGAACCAACGGAAACTGAAGGACAAGATTGTTGAGGCGCACGTGGCCGCTCCGTTCACCCCACCGGAACCAAAAGAGTTCGTCAATCAGGCCGGCGGAAATGCCTCCGCACTCAACGATATTTTCGAGGTCGCTTGCGCAGAGGGCTTTTTGGTCCGCATCACAGCGGAGTTCTATCTCTCCGCCGAAGCCGAAGCCGAGATGCGCCGGCGGGTGTCCGAGCGGCTCGTGGGCGGCTCGGGGGCGACCGTCGCCGAGATCCGCGACCTGCTCGGGACGACGCGAAAATACGCCGTCCCCGTGTGTGAGTACCTCGACCGCATCGGCCTCACCAAGCGCACCGGGGATGTGCGGGTGCTGACCCGACCGGGCGTCCCGACCTGACGGGGCGGCAAGCGGTCACCCGGCACCCAGGCGATGCCCGTTTCCCTCTCGGAATAAGGTCGTCACCGGATGCGATGGACGCCAAGCCCGGGTGACGGTCCAAGCGCCACCGGACGCCACTCTGCGATTCCTTCGGAAGAATACGGACGGAACCGGCCCGAGTCAGTTGCGAAGGCCGGGTTGAATCTCGGGCACCTTCCAGACGACGAAGTGGCTGTTCGAGGTGGTGGCGAGGAGTTCGCCGCCGGGGAAGAAGACCGGGTTGGCATCGGGCCAGTACGTGGGAAGCGAGCGGAGCCTCCGTTCCGCTCCAGACTTGAGATCGCGAACGACGAGTTCGGGGTCCGTGTAGAAAGCAACAAGGTGCCCATCAGGAGACAAGACCGGGTTGCTCATGCCCTTCGCAGTGAATACGGTTCGCACTTCGCCCGATGTGAGATCCCACGCAACAAAAGACTCGGCCTGCCGGGAGTAGACGGTCCACCCGTCAGGTGAAAATACGAGGTGGTTGTACACCGTCCC
>DASWYH010000467.1:0-2757 GCA_036405095.1 Gemmata sp.
GGACTCTTCGGTTTGCTCCTGTACCGGCTCTGGACGATGCTCCTGACGAGCCTGATGGGGGTGCTGCTCGCCGGGCACGCGGGTATCCTTCTCGTCGAGCAGACCTGGCACTGTAACGCGAACGATTGGGTGGTCCACAACGTCGCCCCGCTGAACGGGCTGGTCGTCGGTCTTGTGGTCCTGGGCATTCTGCTCCAGGCCGTTTCGACACGCGATCTCGACGCCGGGGAAGTGAAGGAAGCCCCAAGCGAAGAAGTAGAAGCCGAACCGCCCTCCCCTGCCCCATCCGCGCCGAAATCGGCCCCGTGGTGGAAGAAGCTCCTCTCACCCGGGAAGGCTTCGAATGCTTGACGCTTTCAGCATCGGTACACAGTCCCAGGTGTGGAAAGTGCCGGCAGCGAGGATCGCCAGCACGCATAATAAATCGAAAGAACATTATAGCAATCAGCCATCGATCACACCTCGTAACTTCTTGCAGGTCTGATTGCGGCGGCGGTTCAACACGTCCTCCTTCACGAACTTCGGCAGACGCGGGTGGGCCTTTTGCCCGGGTGTAAAAGCGACATTTCTTTCTAAATAATCTATGATCAAATATATTTAATAATTACTACTTCCTCACTTACCCAGGCTGGCCCCGTGCCGGACTTTTTCGTTCTTCTCCGCCGGACGGGTGTATACACTCCTCTTCACCCTCTCAGCGCGCCCGGCGCGCGGTTACCGTCGAGGAGCTTCTCGTGCCAATCCGCTTGGTGTGCCCGTCCTGTTCGGCGGCGCTCTCGATCAAGGACGAGTACGCGGGGCGCGCGGTGAAGTGCCCCAAGTGCGGGGGCGTCATCCCCGCTTCGCAACCCGGGGCCACAGCTCCGCCCCCGTCCCAACCGGTGCCACCACCTGTTCAGCCCCCGCCGCACCCGCCAGAAACAGAACCGGCGCGTCCCCCGGCCCCGTTCGAAGCGCTCGACGAACCGGTCAAACCCAAAGCGCGTGTCACCGCGCGCCCGACCGTGCCCCCCGCCGAGCAGCCTGAAAACGATAACGAAAGCGCACTGCCCCCGCGCAGAAACCGAGACAATGGCGCAAGCGACCTGGCCCCACCGAAAGCCAAAAAGTGGGACGCTGACGACGCCCCGGTTGCAAAAAAGGCGAAAAGGCGATCTCTCGACGACGACGGTGACCGCCCGACCCGCGGGAGAAAAACGCGCCGGGGCGATGACGAGGACGATGCCCCGGCCAAAAAGGGCGGGAACGTGGTGCTGATCGTAGCGTTGGTCTGCGGTACGCTGCTCACCTGCTGCGGCGGGACCGGGTTCGGAATCTACTACTACGTCATCAAACCGGTCAAAAAGGGAGTCGAAGACACCGTTCAACAGGTGCGAGAAGACCTAAAGACGCGGAACCCCTCGATCAACGGAGCCAATTACGGACAGCTTGAGGTCGGCGAGACCACGCGCGCCGAGGCAGACGCCAAACTCAGGAACGGCCGGACGGCCACCGACGAAGATCTCAAGAAGGTGTTTGCCAGCGAGCCCGCCCGCGTCGCCGAGTGGTCCTCGAAGGTGAGCGCGAGCCGCGCGATCGTGTGGCAGAACGGGGACGAGTACATCATCGCCGCGTTCCACCCGGGCGCCGATGGCACCGGGCGGCTCCAGGCCAAGGCGTGGCGCCCCAAGTTCGGGGGCGCGCTGAGCGACGGCGAACTCGACGACGCCAAGTTCCTCCAGCAGTACCCCGCGGGCGGCCGGTCCGGGCTCCCGATCACCGCCACGGAACTGAGCCAGGAGTACAACAACGACGCCAAGGCCGCGGCCGCGAAGTACGAGGGCAAGGTGCTGCTGGTGGAAGGGAAACTGGTCAACATCGATTACAACCGTAACAACGAGTTGGCCGTCGCCCTCAAGGGGGTGCCCAAAACCGGGGGCGGCGAAATGGTGGTCCGTGTGGCCGTGTCCAAGGGCGAGGAGAATAAGTTACTCAGCAGCGTGACCCGCGGGCAGACGGTGAAGCTCCGGGGCAAGGTCGGCATCTACATCGGCTTCGGGTTTGTCGAGCTGACCGATGGCGCCTTCGACAGTGCCGGGGCGAGTCTCGTCCCGACCGTGTCCGCCGCCGCCCTGTTCAACGAGTACGCACGGGACGCCGAGGCAACTGACACCAAGTACAAGGACAAGGACATCACCATCACCAGCGCCTACGTCGAGCGCCGGGTCAACGACACGACGCTGATGATCAGCCCCGGCCCCTCCAAAAAGGCCGGGACGGCCCGGATCAAGGTCGTGGTGCCGATTGACGATAATTTCAAGAAACAGATCGCGAACCTGAAGATCGGCGACCGGGTGACGATCAAAGGCGAGTACATTAGCTCTTACGAAAACACAATCAACATCCACGGCGCGTGGATCGTCCGATAGGCCCGCGGCCCTTGCGCCAACGGTGCGTCCCAACAGGGTGTTCGGATGCCGAGGAATCTGGACTGCCCCGGGTGCTCGATCCCGCTTTCGATCCCGGACGAGTTCGCCGGTCAAACGGTGCACTGCCCGAAGTGCCGGTGGGCCATCCCCCCGGCGGTTCAAGGCGCGGCACCGCAACAGGAACTCGAGACGGGCGACCGCGAGCCGGGAGTTGGACCCCGGGTGCTGAGTTCTCAGCGGTTCACCTGCGGCGCGTGTAAGGCGCCGATCACCGCGGACCAGTCGGTCAGCCTCTGTACCGGTGAGACCCGGCACCGGGTTCACACGGAATGCGCGAGCGTGCTCTGCG
>DASWYH010000468.1:0-2486 GCA_036405095.1 Gemmata sp.
TGCCACCGCATCTGGGGGCGGAACAGGATCGCGTCGAGCACCCCGCGGGCGGCCGAGGGCGTCATGATCGGGTACGACACCCGCTCGACCGACAGGTCCGGGCGGGTGAACAGCGCGGCCTCGCCCCACACCTTCACCGACACGCTTTCAGCCACAACGGTCCTCCTCACGGCACACACCTGGCGCGGCTCCGATTCGCCCGCTCAGCCGATCAGCACCACATCGCCGTCCGCGGTCAGCCCGGTGTCCTCGTCGTACGCGCCGTCCCAGGCCAGCAGGTCGAGGTCGGGGGCGACCGGGACCACGAGGCCTCTCGCGCGCAGCGGATCGAGTTCCCAGGTCCGGACGGCGACCTGAAACGGGATCAGTGCCCGGAACGCAGCGCGCCCCCGCTGGCTCGGATCGCAGACGTGAGCGATCCGCGCGTCGACCTCCACCCTCCGCGCGTCCCAGGTCCGCACCACCAGCGGCTCGCCGCCGTCGATGAGCCGGTACTCGCGCCCGACGGTCGCGAACTTGAGCCCCTTTCGCGCGTCGCGAACGCCGCCCTCGTCCAGCCCGCCGGAGTAGTACAGCCGCTCGTAGTAGTCGCGGATGTCGGCCGGGTCGTCGATCCGCGGCGGGCGCCCGGCCGCGAGCGCCTGTTCGACCTTTGCGGCCCCGAGCTCGTACCACCCCGGCGGCATCTTCGGCTCGGCGCTGCGAAACACGACGACGCGGCCGCCGGCGTTCGCGAGCTCCCCTTCGCGGTTGCACCGGCCCGCCGCCTGGATCACCCCCTCCAGCGGTCCCAGCTCGCGCAGCACCACCGGGAAGCTCACGTCCACCCCGGCCTCGATGAGCTGGGTGCTCACCAGATGGGTGGGCCGCCCCTGCTTCAGTCGCGCCCGCACCTCTTCGAGTTTCTCCAGCCGGTGGGCCGGGCACATTGCGGTGGACAGGTGGAACGCCCCGCCCGCGCCCCGCGCCTTCAGCTCGGCGAACACGGCCCGGGCGGCGTCCTTGGTGTTCACCACGCACAGCGCCGACCGCTCGCCGAGCATCCGGCCCGCGACGTCCGACCACGACCACCGTTCGTTCCCGCCGGGCCACCGGAGTTCGACACGTTTCAACCGATTGAACAGGTCCAACCCCGCGGGGACGATCTCGGTCGCGGACAAGCGGTCGGCGCCGAGCTTCGGGTGGTCGAAGGCGGGCTGGGTGGCGGTGCACAGCACCACCGTGCAGCCGAGCCCGCCGTCCGCGACCGGCGCCGCGAGCTGCTTCAGCATCCCGCAGGTCGGGGCGACGAGGCCCGGCGGCAGCGCCTGGCACTCGTCGAGCAGCACCACGCTCCGGGCGACGTTGTGCAGCTTGCGGCACCGCCCGGGGCGGTTCGCGAACAGGCTCTCGAAGAACTGCACGTTGGTGGTGACCACGAGCGGCGCGTCCCAGTTCTCGGCCCGCCGGGCCGCGGCCTCGCGCACGTCCTCCCGGTCGTCGCCGGGCGGGCCGGGCGGGTCCGCGAGGCTGTGGTGCTCGAACAGGTCCGGGGCGTCCGGCGCCAGCCCCAGCGCCGACCGGATCACGGCCGCGTTCTGCTCGATGATGCTCAGGTACGGGGCCACGTAGATCACCCGCCGCAGGTCGTATTTCGCCGCGTGCTCGAGCGCGAACACCAGCCCCGAGAGCGTCTTGCCGCCGCCGGTGGGCACGGTCAGCGTGAAGGCACCGGGGGCCTGCCGCGCCGCCGTGCGGCAGGCCGCGAGGATGTCCGCCCGGACCCGCGCCACGGGCGTGTCGCCGACCTGCTGAGCTCTCGCGTCAATGAACGCCAGCGCGCGGGAGAGCCGCGCGCCGGGGTCGAGCGGCGGGGGGAGCGGGTCGGCCGGCCGGCCGAGCGATCGCCGATAGAACTCGCCGGTTGCGGTCCAGTCGGCGTCCACGAGGCAACTGAACACGAGCCGGGTGAATGAGTCCAGCGCGAGCGCGTCCGTTTGTTGGGGGTACGCGCCGAACCGGGTCGCGAGTTCCGGACAGTCCGCGGTCGCACGCGCCCACACCGCGTCCGCAACCGCTTTTCCGTTCGGATTGCGAACGATCTGCACCAGGTCCGCGGCGTCGTGCAGCCCGGCGTGGTGTCCCGCGACCGCAAACGCGGCGGGGTAATCCTTGGCCCCGTGCGCGTGCGCGGCACCGGCCTGGGAGTGGCTCTTATCGCCCAGCGACGGCAGCGCCCGGATGTACCTCTGGAACTCGTCGCGATACTTCCCGAGGTCGTGCAGCAGGCCGGCGATACCGGCACTCGCGGCGACAGCACTTTCCGCACCGCAGGCCCGCACGGCGAGTTGCTCCGCCAGCGCCGACACCACACGCAGGTGCTCGGCGAGCGACTCCCAGGCCGATTCGGGGAGGTGTGGAAGGGAGTGGGCGAAGTAGTGCATCGGTCCGCTCGGGGAAGGACCGTGGGTGAAGTAGAGCCGATCGGACCACCGCTCGCAAGGTGC
>DASWYH010000469.1:0-8413 GCA_036405095.1 Gemmata sp.
AGGTCTCCGCGGTCGAAAAGTTCGAGCGCGCGGTCATCGAGGCCAGCAAGCAGTGCGGGCGGAACCGCTTGATGCAAGTGGACCCGCCGCAAAAATGGGAAGCGTTCGTTGCCCGGGCCGATCTGCCGACGCCGCGAGCGGTTCTGCACACCGGCACGGGGTTAGCGCAACTCGGGCCGAATGGTGGGACCGTTGCGGTCGGTCCGGAAGGCGGCTTCACCCCGGAAGAGATCGCAGTTGCTACCGCGAACGAGTGGGCCATCATGAGTTTGGGGCCGCGGGTGCTCCGCGTGGAAACGGCCGCCATCGCTGCGGCTGCGCTGCTCGGAGTCAGCACGAGTTCCGGATAGTGTAGCGCAAGGTGGGATTGTGATTCGAACCGGATGGGGTATTCACGCTCTGGATCGTACCCGGTCTCGAGGTCTGCGATGCCGAACACACCATCGGTTTACGGATACCTTCGCCAACTCACGGCCCTTGCGGTTCTGACCGCGGCGCTACCGCCCACAGTTCGCGGAGACGAGCCGCGTTCGGCCGAGAAAGATCTGAAGCGGGTTGTCGCCGGGCTTCCGAAATGCGCGGAGCAGGCGGGCATCCCGCGCCGCATCTTTTTGGCGCCACCAACGGGAGCAGACAAGAATCTCGATCGCTACGGGATCGTGCGCACGGCCCGCCTCACCTCCGACACTACGGCGAAGATCACCATCAGATTCTACTATGTATTCGAGAACGATCGCACCGAAGAAAACTTCACACTATTCCTCTATCTTTCGTGGTACAAAGGCACCTGGACGGTCACCAGGTCCGAGGGCAACGTCCCGACCCCGGACTTCGGCTACGGAGAACCGCTACGGAAATTCGTTGCGAACCTGGATGAACTCGGCAGCAACCCGTAGCCCCACCCCTGTGCAGGGGAGAAGCCCCAAACCGAATTGGTGCCCCACCAACACATTCGGCGCGAGCTGTTTTAGTAGTCCTGCTTTTCGAGCTTCAGCAGCGCCTCTTTGAAGGCTTTCGCGGTCGGGTAACGGTCCGCCGGTTCGCGCGAAATGGATTTGAGCAGGATGTCCGAGAGCCGATCGTCGAGCTTGGGGTTCAGCTCCTTCGCGATCCGCGGCGGCGAGTTCAGGCGGCGGCGGAAGGTCTCCTCACTGGACGGCGACCGCTCCCACGGCAGTTGGCCCGTGAACACTTCGTAGGCCGTGACCCCGAGCGCGAACAGGTCCACGCGGTGGTCGGTGGTCTTGCGCTTCAAGATCTCGGGCGCGAGGATGTCGGGCGTGCCCGTGCGGTTCCCGCCCACGCAGAACTCTGGCGTGTACGGGATCGTGAGGCCGAAGTCGATGAGCTTCAGCACCCCCTCGGTGTCCACCATCACATTGCGCGTGCAGAGGTCGCGGTGCAGCCACTTGTTGTCGTGCATGTACTGGAGCGCGTCGCAGAGCTGCCCCAAGAAGTTGATCCGGTTCCCGTTCATTTGCGGGGCGCGGGTCTCGACGAGGTAGTTCAGCCCCAGCCCCTCGACCCACTCCATCACGAGGCACGGTTCGCCGTCGCCGGTGATCCCGTTCTCGAACGTGCGGACGATGTTGTCGTGCTTCAGCGCCGCGCAGATCTCGCCCTCGTGCGGCTTCTTCAGCCCGACGAACCGCTCCTCGAACTTCTTCGTTTTGGCTTTATCGAGGATCTTGAGGCAGACGGTGCGCCCGAGTTCGCGGTCGTACGCGCGGAACACCTTCGACATGCTGCCCTGGCCGGTGCGACCGCTCAGCTCGAACCGCTTGGCGACGTTGATGCGCTTCAGGCCCTTCTTCGGGCTCCCGCCGCTCTTCGCTTTGCCGAACAGGAAATCGAACACGCCCACGACACACCTTTGAGGAAATGCGGAGTGCGAACCCGTTCTGTGGGTATTTTACACGTTCCCGGCGCCAGCACGAGGTTGCACGTTCCGCAATCCGAATTTCGCGCGCCCTCAGCGGATCTGGCAGTAGTCCACGATCCGGGCGACCTCGGTGCGCAGGTCCCTCCGGTGGACGATGCGGTCCACGAACCCGTGCTTCATGAGGAACTCGCTGGTCTGGAAGTTGTCCGGCAGCTCGACGCGGACGGTATTCGAGATCACACGGCGCCCGGCGAAGCCGATCATCGCTCCGGGCTCGGCCAGGGTGATGTCGCCCTGGAACGCCCAGCTCGCTGCGACGCCGCCCATCGTCGGGTTCGTGAGGATGCAGACGTACAGCCCGCCCGCCTGGTCGTACCGGCCGAGCGCGGCGGAGATCTTCGCCATCTGCATGAGCGACAGGATGCCCTCTTGCATGCGGGCGCCGCCCCCCGAACCGCTCACGAAGATCAGGGGCAGCTTGAGTTCGGTCGCGCGCTCCGCGGCCCGGGTAAGTTTCTCCCCGACCACGCTCCCCATGCTGCCGGCCATGAACGCGAAATCGGTGATCCCCAGGACCACGCCGCGCCCGCGGATGAACCCCTTCCCGGTGACGGCCGCGTCGTTCATCCCGGTCTTCTTCTGCTCCTCGACCAGCCGTTGCGCGTAGGGTATGCGGTCGACGAAGTTCAGGGGGTCGCACGGCTTGAGGTCCGCGTCCCACTCCTCAAAGGTGCCCTCGTCGAGCAACTGCGCGATGCGGTCCCGGGCCGGCATGGTGAAGTGGTGGTCGCAGTCCGGGCAAACGTGGTGCCGGGCCACGACCTCCTTCTTGTAAACGGTGGCCTTGCAGTTCGTGCAGCGAATCCAGAGCCCTTCGGGCACGCCCCGCTTCGACCGTTCGGTTGACATGCTGTTCCCTGAGTCCGGAGCGCGTACTTCGGAATGTGGAATAGACGACATCATTGCCCCCACCGCCCGTTGTGACAATCCGAATCCGCGTTCCGGGCTCCGAATCACGCGCGGTCGTCGATCTGGGCGAGGCTCTGGAACTTCTTCCCCTCGACGTAGGCGAGGAACGCGCCGCCGCCGGTCGAGACGTGCGTCATCTTGTCGGCGTAGCCGAACTGTTCCGCGGCCTCGGCCGTCTCGCCGCCGCCCACGACCGTGACCCCGGCGCTGGCGGCCATCGCTTCTGCGATGTATTGCGTGCCCCGCGCAAAAGCCGCCTGCTCGAACCACCCGACCGGGCCGTTCCAGATCACCGTTGCGGCGTCCTTGATGGCGATCTTGTACGCTTCGATGGTCTTCGGGCCGATGTCGACGCCCTCGTAGCCCGCCGGGATCGGGCCTTCGCACACCTGGGTCTGGAGCAGGTCGTCCGACTTCGCCGTGACGCAATCGACCGGGAGCACGATCTTCTTCCCGACCTGAGCGAGGAGCGGTTGCGCGGCCGCGACCTCTTCATCGCCCACACGGGTGGCACCCACGTCCACGCCCTGCGCCTTGAGGAAGGTGTAGGTCATCTTCCCGCCGATCAGGAGCTGATCGACCTTCGTGAGCAGCACGTTGATGAACGCGATCTTGTCGGACACCTTCGCCCCGCCCATGATCCCCAGTACGGGCGACTTGGGCGCGGTCATCAGGCCGTCGATGATTTCGAGTTCCTTCGCGACCAGGAGCCCGACCGCGCGGGGCTTGCCGGCGGCCTTCAGCGCGGCCGGAACGGCGACCATGCTGGCGTCCTTGTCGTTGTGACAGGTGCCGAACGCATCGTTAACGTAGGCATCGGCCAGGGCGGCGATCGCCGACGCGAATTCGGGATCATTTTTCTGCTCGCGCGGATCGAACCGCAGGTTTTCGAGCAGAACCACCCCACCCGGCTTGAGCGCCGCAACGGCGGCCGCCACGGCCGGCCCGACGACTTCGTCCGCGGCCTTCGCGACGGGCACCCCGAGCAACTCGGAGAACTTCGCGGCGACCTTGTCCATTGTCAGGTTCTTGCGCTCCTCGGACGTGGCCTTTTCGGGCCGCCCCAGGTGGCTCATCGCGATCACACTCGCGCCGGCGTCGAGCAGGTGTTTGATGGTGGGCAGCGCGGCCCGGATGCGGCGGTCGTTCTTCACGGCGCCGGTCTTCTTGTCGAGCGGGACGTTAAAGTCCACGCGCACAAGCACCTTCTTGCCCTGGATCTCGCCCAGGTCCGCGAGGGCCTTCTTCGCCATCTCCCACCGCCTCTCGTTTCTTGTTCACCACATACCGACCGAACAGGCGCTGGAACAGCAGCGCGCCGAGTACACACGCCCAACCAACTGCGATTACGGTCGCAGCGCCCACAACGGCCCCTAACTGCGGTCCCGCACCGAGGCCCGCCCACAGGCACAGGACCACAACTGCCAAGAACGCGGCAAAGAGCACAAGAAGAACGCCCGCGCACCCGGTGGCACAGGCGCCCCCCCTCCGAACCAGCCTTCAGACGCTGCCGAAACCCGGGACCGTTCGCTACGAACGAAATCGCTGCCGTGCCAACGACCAACAGAACCGCGAAGGCGCCGAAAGTCACAAGGACATCGAAAAGAACTGCCGTCCCACGGTCGGACACGACCAACAAAGGATCGGTGCCACGCATGTGCCGCCCGGAGGCGGAACCCATCAACGCGCCGACGAAAACCGCACCAACCGGATAAACGAGCCAGGACACCCGATCAACGAGCGACGGCCCCGGTCCGCGCGGCGCGGTCACGGGATTAGCCCTTCGATGCGAGGAACTTCATGAGGTCCACGCAGCGGTTGCTGTAGCCCCACTCGTTGTCGTACCACGACACGAGCTTGAAGAAGTTGCTGTTCAGCCCGATGCCGGCCTTCGCGTCGAAGATGCTCGACGCCTGGTCGTGAATGAAGTCGGTCGAAACGACCTCGTCCTCGGTGTAGAACAGGACGCCCTTGAGGTACGTTTCACTGGCCCGCTTCATCGCGGCGCAGATGTCGTCGTAGCTGGTGGCCTTCGTGGTCTTCACGGTCAGGTCCACGACCGACACCGTCGGCGTCGGCACGCGGAACGCCATACCGGTGAGCTTGCCCTTCACCTCCGGGCACACCAGCGCCACCGCCTTCGCGGCCCCGGTGCTGCTCGGGATGATGTTGATGGCCGCGGCGCGGCCCCCGCGCCAGTCCTTCTTGCCGCCCTGGCCGTCCACGGTCTTCTGCGTGGCGGTGTAGGCGTGGATCGTGGTCATCAGCCCTTCTTCGATCCCGAACCCTTCCTTCAGCAGCACATGAACGAGCGGCGCGAGGCAGTTGGTGGTGCAGCTCGCGTTCGAGATGATGTTGTGCTTGGCCGGGTCGTACTTGTCGTTGTTGACGCCCATCACGATGGTGATGTCTTCATCGCTCGCCGGGGCCGAGATGATGACCTTCTTGGCGCCCGCGCCGAGGTGCCCCTTCGCGTCGGCCGCATTGGTCCACAGCCCGGTGCTTTCGAGCACGTACTCGACGCCGAAGTCCTTCCACGGGAGTTCGTTCGGCTTGGCCCGCAGCGCCAGCGTCTTGACCCGCTGGCCGTTCACGATCAGGGTGTCGCCCTCGTGCGACACGTCGGCCTTGAACTTGCCCTGGGTGGAGTCGTACTTGAGCAGGTACGCGAGGTTGTCGGCCGGGAGCAGCGGGTCGTTGACCGCGACTACCTCGAAGTCCTTGCCCAGCACGCCCTGTTCGGCCATCGCGCGGAACACCTGGCGCCCGATCCGCCCGAACCCGTTGATGCCGACCTTCACAGCCATCTCTGTTGTCCCCGCTTGAGAGAGTTTCCGGCTCAGGTGCGGCATGGCGAGCCACGGTGCCGGATAATGCGTTCAGTGACTAGGTTATGGTTCAGCGCGAGCGAATCCAGTGCCGCCCGCGCCCGCGGTCGCTAACCTGAACTTCGTCAGCTCCCTCCCTCGACAGGCGGAAAAAACAATGTCCAAAGTGGTTCGCGTGGCCGTGACCGGCGCGGCCGGGCGCGTCTCGAGCAGCCTCATCGTGCGCCTCGCGTCGGGCGAAGTGTTCGGCCCCGAGACGCAGGTCGTCCTCCAACTGCTCGAGCTGCCGCCCTCGGTGAACCCGGCGGCGATGAAGAACCTCGAAGGGGCGATGTACGAGCTCCAGGACTGTGGGTTCGCCACGCTCAAGGACGTGGTCATCACCGACGACCCGAACGTCGCCTTCAGCGGCTGCAACTACGCCCTGCTCGTGGGCGCCGCGCCGCGCGGGCCGGGCGAGCAGCGGAGCGACCTGATCCGGAAGAACGGCTCGATCTTCGTGGGCCAGGGCAAGGCCATCGCAAAGAACGCCGCGTCCGACGTGCGCATCCTGGTGGTCGGGAACCCGTGCAACACGAACTGCCTCATCGCGTACCGCAACGGCCAGGACGTGCCCGCGGACCGGTGGCACGCGATGACCCGCCTCGACCACAACCGGGCCGTGTCCGCGCTCGCGATGAAGGCCGGCGCGGCCAACGCCGATGTGACCTGCATGACCATCTGGGGCAACCACTCGAACACGCAGTTCCCCGACTTCACCAACGCCAAGATCGGCGGGCGCCGGGCGACCGAGGTGATTACTGACCGCGCGTGGCTGGAAGGGACGTTCGTCCCGAACACCCAAGAGCGCGGGAAGTTCATCATCGACACCACAAAGGTGTCGTCCTCGTTCTCCGCGGCCAACGGCGCCATCGACCACATCAAGAGCCTTGTGAACGGCACACCCGCGGGCGACTGGACCAGCGCCGCCATCGTTTCCAAGGGCGAATACGGCGTCCCGGCGGGGCTCGTGTTCGGTTACCCCTGCACGACGAGCGGTGACGGCAACTGGAAGGTCGTCGAGGGGCTGAAACTCGACGCCTTCGGCGAAGAGAAATTCAAAAAGACCCTGAACGAACTCCTTCAGGAGCGTGACGTGGTCAAAGACCTGCTGCCGGGGTGAGTTGTCCGAGAACCGCTTTCCCTGGGACCGCGGCCGTCCCGGCCGCACGTGGCACCACCGGACGAGCGCGGCGAAATTTCGCCGCGCAATACTGCACGTCTCTCGCCGCGGGCCGTCCCGGCCGCACGTGGCACCACCGGACGAGCGCGGCGAGAGTTCGCCGCGCGTCTCGCCGCGGGCCGTCCCGGCCGCGGTCCCAGAGGCCCCCATGCAGACCCTACTCGTTCACGGCCTGGGGCGAACCCCGCTTTCGTTATTCGGTCTTGCGGCGGCATTGCGCCGCCGGGGGCACCGCACGCGGTTCTTCGGGTACTCACCCACACTCGAACCGCTCCCGCGCATCCGGCGCAGGCTGACTGCGCGCCTGCGCCAGCTCGCCGCACCTGGGGCGCCCGTTGGGTTGGTCGGGCACTCGCTGGGTGGGTTGCTCCTCCGAACCACCCTCCCCGCGGTCCCGGAGCTGAAAGTCCATCATTTCGTGATGCTCGGCACGCCCGCGAGCCTGCCGCGAATGGCAGCACTCGCGTGGAAATGGTTCCCGCCCTTCCGGCTGTCCACGCGCGACTGCGGGCGGCTGCTCACCTCGCCCGAAGCGTTGGGTCAGCTCCCACAGATAACTGTTCCGTTCACGCTGATAGCGGGCACGGCCGGACCACGCGGGCGGTTCTCGCCGTTCGGAAATGACCTCAACGACGGCGTCGTTTCCGTGTCCGAAACGCGCCTCCCGGACTGTGAGCCGGAGCTGTTCCCGGTCGTTCACACGCTCCTGATGAACGACCGCGCGGTGCAAGCCCGCATCGGTGAGCTATTTTCAACCGAGCCATGTGCTCCGGCCGGCTCGGCCAACAGTGCCGGTTCAGCGGCGCCCCACCTCGGCGAGCCAGACGTATTCCCGCTCGATCAGATCGCGGGAGATCTCATATTGCGAGCCGAAACGGGCCTCCGCTTTCGGCGCGGCCTTCCAATTTAGATCCCACGTCTTGATGAGCGGCTTGGCCTTCCCAATCGCGCGGTTCAGTTTCACCTGGAACCCGGGCGCGCGCCCTTTCGCGTCCAGCGGGTGGGAAAACGTCATCGCTCGGCCGGGCGGCAGAGCCTTGACCGTCTCCCATTTGCCATTGCCCCAACGGTAATCGAAGGTGAGGGTGAGGTCCGATGTCGGGTTGTTGACGGTCACCACCGCGACCTTGTTGCCCGCGGCGAGGGCGGGCGCGGCGAACAAGGTGGCCCAGAGTGCGGCCCCGAGCAGCGTGCGGAACATAACGGCGTCTCGTCAGGCGAAGGGCGAATACCGGAGCCTAGTTCAAGACCCGCACCGAGCAAGCCGGCGATTCGCACCTCGTGGCTCCGGTTCTTGCTGCCCGCGCCCGAATCCCGGCTATCATGGACAGGAGCGAGCGCCCCGTCACTACCAACGGAACGAGCCATGCCATCTAACGCAAAGAACGTCCTCGGCGGTCCTCTCCAAACGTGCTCCACGAACCCGCTCACCGGGTTCTACCGTGACGGGTGCTGCAATACCGGTCCAGATGACGAAGGGCTCCACACCATCTGCTGCCAGGTCACGGCCGA
>DASWYH010000470.1:0-2591 GCA_036405095.1 Gemmata sp.
TAAGGCGTCGCCCGGTCCGGGGAGAAGTGCGTGCCACGACTGATCGTTATCCGCGGCGTGGACGAGGGCAAGCAGTTCGAACTCGTGGGCGCCTCGGTCACCATCGGCCGCCACTCGACCAACGCGGTCCCGCTGCACGACACGCAGGTGTCCCGCCGGCACCTGGAGGTGCGCGGGGGCGCGCACGGGTACGAGCTGCACGACCTCGGCAGCGGGAACGGCACCCTCCTCAACGGCCGCCCGGTGCAGGTCGCGCCGCTCCGGAGCGGCGACACCATCACCGTCGGCCAGTCGGTGCTGATGTTCACCGTCGGGCGCAACGAGTTCCCGGCCCCGGGGGACGAACTTACCGAGCGCGTGCGGCTCCAGGCGCGGCCCGAACAGGACCTCACCTCGGCGATCCTGCGCACGGTTGCGGCCGACGCGGGGAGCCAGATCCTCGCCCGCCCGGCGGCGGCAACGGACTGGGTGCGCACGCGGCTCGCGAGCCTCGCGGCGCTGTACGAAACCGCGGAAGTCATCAGCCACATCCTGGACGTCGATCAGCTGCTCGACACCGTGATGGACCTGATGTTCAAGTCCGTCGAGGCGGACCACGGGTGCTTCGTGCTGCGCGACGAGTCCGGGAAGCTCGTGCCCAAGGCCGTGCGCTACCGCGAGGGGATGAACCGACAGGAGGAACTCGCGGTCAGCCGCACCGTAGTCGAGTACGTGATGCGGGAGAAGCAGGGCGTGCTCGTGTCCGACGTTCACACCGACGACCGGTTCCGCGCGGTCGAGAGCCTGCACCGGCACAACATCCGCGAAGCGATCTGCGTTCCCATGAAGGGCCGGCGCGAAGTGGTGGGGGTGCTGTTCCTCGACACGCAGGCCACACTCAAACAGGTGGTGAAGCGCGGGCTGGACGCGAGCAAGTTCACCGAGGACCACCTGCACCTCGCGAGCGCGATCGCGCACCAGGCGGCCATAGCCGTCGAGGAGAGCCGCTACCACGAGGCACTCGTCAACGCGGAGCGGCTCGCCGCGGTGGGGCAGACCATCGCGGCGCTGTCGCACCACATCAAGAATATCATGCAGGGCGTCAAGTTCGGCGCCGACATGGTCCGCACCGCGATGAGGGAGGGCGACACGGACCTGCTCGGGAAGGGGTGGAAGCTCGTCGAGCGGAACCAGAACCGCATCGACGACCTGATCCTGGACATGCTCAGCTACTCGAAGGAGCGCGAGCCGTCCGTCGAGCCCACCGACCTGAACCAGGTGTGCGAAGACGTGCTCGGCATGGTCCGCGGGCGCGCCACCGACCGGAAGGTGCTCATCGACTGGCGCCCCGGGGCGGGCGTGTCCGCGGTCCCGTGCGACACCGAGGGCATCCACCGGGCCGTATTGAACCTGGCCGGGAACGCGATCGACGCGCTGGAGGACCGCCCGAACGCGAAGCTCTCCGTACAGACCCTTCTGGAGCCCGACGGCGCCTGGGCCAAGATCATCGTGATGGACAACGGCCCCGGCATCCCGGCGGAGAAGTTGGAGAGCATTTTCAAGCCGTTCGTCAGCACCAAGGGCAGCCGGGGAACGGGGCTGGGGCTTCCGGTGAGCCGCAAGATCGTGCGCGAGCACGGCGGCGACATCCTCGTCCAGAGCGTGCTCGAAAAGGGGAGCAAGTTCACGGTCCGGCTGCCGATGAAGTCGGCCTTCACCGGCGACGCGAGCGCCAGCACCGGGTTGCACGCGATGCTCCCACCCGAGGACGAGTGAGCGCGGCCGGGGCGGGCGCGCGAAGAAACGGCAAGCCGAGCCGCCGCCCCCCGGGAGGGCGTACACTGACGGTGTTTCGTTCCTCGCGAGGTCGGCCCCATGATCCGGTTCGTTCTGCTCGGCTCGTTGTTACTGGCACTCGGCGCCCGCGGTGCGGCGGGAGACAAGAAAGAGGTGCCCAAGGAACTGGCCCCGTTCCAGGGCACCTGGAAGGTGGTCCGGGCCGAGGTGGACGGCAAGGCCGTTCCCGAGAAGGAGTTCGAGGGCGGGCGGTTCACGTTCGAGGGGTCGAAGCTGACCATCCTGGAGGACGAGAAGAGCAAGCCGGACGTGGGGACGTTCGCGGTCGATGTGTCGAAAGAGCCGTTCACGATCGACATGGTCCAGTCGGACAGTGAGAAGGCGCTCGGCATCTACAAGTTCGACAAGGACGGCAAGCTGACGCTGTGCTTCGGGAAGGGCAAGGACGCGCCGCGGCCGAAGGCGTTCGACGACAAGAAGGCCGCGTTCGTGGTGCTGGAAAAAGTGAAGAAGTGACGGCCCGCGCCCGGCCCGTGTCGCCCGCTGGTCACGGGCCACGTCCCACAGCACCCGGCCCGCACCGGTCGGGGTCCCCGCGCCCCCCGTCCGCGCTGAACGCGCCCCACGCGGGCCGGCCCAACTCGGTGCGGCTCGCGGCGACCTCGGGTTCCGCCCCGCCCGAACCGGGCACGTGGGGGGAACCCGAGGTCGCGGTGCGCGCCGGCCGCGCGGCTCCCAATGTGCCACCTGTGCTTCGTCCGCGTGTCGGCCAGGAACAGTCCCCCGGCCTCACCGACCGCAAGGTGTGCCCGTCC
>DASWYH010000471.1:0-2653 GCA_036405095.1 Gemmata sp.
TGCCGGGGCTGCTGTACGGCCTCGCGATCACCGCGAAGGCGTCCGCGATGGTGTTCGGCGCTCAGGCGCTGTTCCTGCTGGGGCTGTGGAACCTCGCGCGCGCCGGCGCGCTCACGCCCCCGCCCGGCGCGTCCCTGTGGCAGAAGGCCAAGCACCTCTGGCACGCAACGTTCACGTTCCGTAAAGACCTGGTCGCAATGGCCGCGATTGGGTTCGCATTCGTGTTCGGTTACTGCGGGTGCGACTGGGGCACCGAGCCGACGTTCATCAGGTGGGCCGACGGGCTCCCCGAGGGCGACCTGAAGCACGCAATGGTGCCCGTCAGCCGCGAGCTGAAGATCTTCACCAACGCGGGCGAAGCGCTGCTGCACCAGATCAAGCACAACATCCGCGGGCACGGAACGTACCTGCTCGGCACCTGGCACCAGCGCGCGACGCCGGCCTATTTCCCGGTCGCGCTCAGCATGAAGGTGCCGCTCCCGGCGATGGTCCTCCTCCTCGCGGCGCTGGTGGCGCACCCGCGCCGGCTGCTCCTACCCACGGCCGGGGTGGCGCTGATCCTGCTCGCGTTCACGCCGAACTGCCGCGTTCAAATCGGCATCCGGTTCGTGTTCGTACTGATGGCGCTGACGTACATCACGGTCGGCGCGGCGGTCGCCCGGGGGTGGGCGGACCCGCGCCCCGGCGCGCGCGTCGTACCGCGGGGGCTCGTGGCGCTGGTACTTGCTGCCCTCGCGGGAACGGCCGCGTGGGTGTGGCCGCACGGGCTGAGCTACTTCAACCAGGTGTGGGGCGGAACAGCGGCCGGGAACGTGCTCCTCCACGACTCGAACTATGACTGGGGCCAAGGGGTGCCCGAGTTGCGCGCATGGAACGCAGAGCACAACAACAACGAGCCGCTCGGCCTGTGGTACTTCGGGAGCGACCCGGACGCGGTTTACCCGCCCCTCGTGTGGCTGAACCTGAGCCGCAGCCCGCTCGTTTCGGCCGCCGATGTGCCGCAGCAGTGCCCGACGAAGTACCTCGCGGTTTCCGTGGCGATCCTGAGCAACAACCCCGCGCCGACCCCCGAACACAAGGCGCGGCTCGAATGGGTGAAGGGGCGCGCGCCGGTTGCGCGAACAACGCACTTCTTCATCTACCGGGTGCGCGATTAGGGCCACGCGATTAGCCAGCTTGAAATGCAGTAGGTGCCGTGCGGTCGTCGTTTCCCTGGGACCGCGGCCGTCCCGGCCGCCCCCCATCACTACCGGACCGGGCTCGCGGGGCACTCTCAACCAACAACACCCCAGTAGCACTGCGGCCGGGACGGCCGCGGTCCCAGGGAAACTACCGCGGCCGTCCCAGCCGCACCCATCACCACCGGACCAAGCTCACGGGGCACTCTCCGCCAACAACACCCCCGTGGCACTGCGGCCGGGACGGCCGCGGTCCCAGGGAAATCACGCACCGCGCGAGTCGTTACGATCCGCTCCGAGCGGGTTCCGCGGCGCTGCTGAGCTCCAGAGCCGGTGCGGGCGCGCGCCCGCCGGCGCGGAGCACCGGGGACGGTTCCTTGATGCCCCACACCAGGCCGAACAGCGCACACAACCGGATGAACTGGTAGGTCATGTCGAGCTCGTACCACGCGAACCCGTGGCGCGCGGAATACGGGGCGCGGTGGTGGTTGTTGTGCCACCCGTCGCCCATCGCGAGGTAGCCGAGCACCAGGTTGTTCCGGCTGCCCTCGCCGGTGTCGAACCGCCGCGCGCCCCACACGTGCCCGATCGAGTTCACCGCGAACGTCACCGGAAACCCCAGCACGGTGCTGAGGCAGAACCCGTAGATCAGCCCGTTCCAGCCCAGCACCGCGAAGCACGCCGCGGCCAGAAGCGCCCCGGGAACCAGCCACAGGCGCTCCAGCCACACCAGCTCGGGGTACTTCGTGAGGTCGCGGACGATGCGCGCGTCCGGGGCGTTCAGGTCCTGGGTGAAGAGCCAGCCGACGTGCCCGTGGAACAGCCCGCCCACGACCGGCGAGTGCGGGTCGCTCGGGGTGTCCGAGTGCTTGTGGTGCAGCCGGTGGTGGATGACCCACCACAGGGGGCCCTTCTGGAGCGCGGCGCAGCCGGCCGCGGCGAGGAGGAACTGGAACCCGCGCGAGGTCTTGAACGAGTGGTGCGAGAAGTACCGGTGGAACCCGGCCGTGATGCCCAGCCCGATGATCCGGGTGACGACCAAAATCGCCACGGCCGACCAGACGGTGAACTCGACGAGCGGGATCGCGAGGAGCGCGAGGTGGACCGCCATGAGCGGGCACAGCGCGAGGGCGACCCGGGCGACGCGATACCAGCGCGGGCGCGGGGGCGCGCCGGGAGCGAGTGGCGGCGGAGCGAGCGGCATTACGGGTGATCCGGGGTGAGGGTGCCCCCGGCCGTCCGGGAGGTGCGAACGTATTCGCCGGCCGGTCGGGCCGTGGTTTCATCAGGCAGGAAATGTATCTCACAACCGCATCCGAATCGACCGCGATTTGAGACGATCGGCCATTTGGTAAGCTGCGGCATCTGGCCCGCCTCGGTGCCCTGCGAGCGCGGGGCCGGTTGGGCCGGGTTTCCCACCCGCGGTCGCGCCGGTGGGAACAGAGGGCACGCCCGACGGATCGCAACCGGGGTCA
>DASWYH010000472.1:0-4820 GCA_036405095.1 Gemmata sp.
CGGCAGAGCTTTCGAGCCGATACGAACTCAGCCCGCGTCTTCGCCGTGGCGCGACCCGCCGTTGTTCTTCGGGCCGGGCTGCTGGAGGGAGTGCTCCCCCGTGCCCATGTAGTCCCCGAGCCGCCGCTCCGGGTCCTGTTCCTGGAAGCTCGCGCCCTGATCGGTATCGGTCTGCTCGTCCTGGTCACCGCGCTGGAACGAGGTTCCCAGGTGCGGACGGTTCGCCGGTGGCACCGGGCCGGGGCTGTGGTTCTTCTTGCTCATGACGCTCTCCACCAATACGGGCGACGAACGAGAGGTTGGGTCGCAAGTGATGTGCCAACCCGAGCGAATAGGCGCGGGCTTCACATTTATTCGGGGTGACCCGTATTGAAGGCGCGCGTCACCGGTTCGGTCGCGCCTCTCGGTGGCGCATGCCCCGCCCGCGGTTCGGATCAGGTTGTTCGCGCGCCCGAACCGTAGCCCGATACAATGCTATGACACCCACCACCGCTCTCAATTCCGTGCCGCCGAGGTGATCATGCGAGGTTCGCTCCGCGGGTACGCTCCCGTTTTGTTGCTCGCATTCGGCGCGGGGCCGGCGCGCGCGGCGGCCCCCCCGGACTTCAACCGCGAGGTGCGGCCGATCCTCGCGGCGCGGTGCTTCAAGTGCCACGGCCCGGACGCCGCCGCGCGTAAGGCGCGCCTCCGGCTCGATACCCCAGAGGGCGCCCGAGCCGCCATCGGGACACCGAACGACAGCGAGGTGCTGCGGCGCGTCCTCACGACCGAGGAGGACGCGGTGATGCCGCCGCCGGGCGCGAAGATGGCGCTCACCGCGAAAGAAAAGGCCACGCTCAAGGCCTGGGTCGAGGCCGGCGGGAAGTACGAGCCGCACTGGGCGTTCGTGGCCCCGCGCCGGCCCGCGGTTCCCAAACTGAAGAACCAGCCCGCGAACCCGATCGACGCGTTCATCGGCGCGCGGCTCCAGAAAGAGGGGCTGGCGCCCGCGCCCGAGGCCGACCGCTACACCCTCGTGCGCCGCGTGTACCTCGACCTGATCGGCGTCCCGCCCACGCCCGAAGAGGCCGACGCGTTCGTCAGCGACACGGGCGCTCGAGCTTACGAAAAGCTGGTGGACCGGTTGCTCGCCTCGCCGCTGTACGGCGAGCGGTGGGCGCGGAAGTGGCTCGACCTCGCCCGGTACGCCGACACCAACGGCTACGAGAAGGACCGCCGGCGCTCGATCTGGCCGTACCGCGATTGGGTCATCCGGGCGCTCAACGCGGACCTGCCGTTCGACCAGTTCACGATCGAACAGCTCGCCGGGGACCTGCTGCCCAGCGCGACCGTCGCGCAACGGGTCGCCACCGGGTTCCACCGGAACACGATGCTCAACGAGGAGGGCGGCATCGACCCCCTGGAGTTCCGCTACCACGCGGTCGCGGACCGCACCGCCGTGACCGGGACCGTGTGGCTCGGGCTCACGCTCGGGTGCGCGCAGTGCCACACGCACAAGTTCGACCCGATCACGCACACCGAATACTTCGGGCTGTTCGCGCTGCTGAACAACGCCGAGGAACCCGACCTCACCGCGTTCTCCCCCGAACAGCTCAAACAGCGGGCCGAGATCGAGGCCGAGATCGCCAAACTGGTTCCCCGGACGGTCGCGGACCTGACGGCCGCGCAGAAGAGCGCTCACGCCGCCTGGCTGGGCGCGGAGCGCAAACGCGCGGTGCGCTGGGTGCCGGTCGCCCCGGCCAAAATGGACGCGGGCGCCGCGACGAAGCTCACCCTTCAGCCGGATGGTTCGATTTACGCGAGCGGGGACGCGAAGAAGCGCGACCTGTACACGCTCGCGCTCGACGGCCTCCCGACCGGCGTGACCGCGTTCCGCATCGAGGCGCTCCCGGACGAGCGCCTCCCGGCGGGCGGCCCGGGGCGCGCGTTCTACGAGGGGCCGAAGGGCGATTTCCTGCTCAGCGAGTTCGTGCTGACGGCGGACGGGAAACGGGTGGCGGTGGCGGGCGCGTCCGAGACACACACCCGCGGGAACCTGACCGCGAAAATGGCGCTCGACGGGCACCCGCACACCGGCTGGGGCGGGAGCGGTGTCCCGGGGAGCGGGTCGGCGGCCGTGTTCAACCTCGCGGAGCCGCTGGCGGCGAAGTCCGCGCAACTGGAACTGCTGTTCGAGCGGCACTACGCGGCGAGCCTGGGCCGGTTCCGCATCTTCGCCACCACGGCAGCCGGTGTGAAGGCGCGCGACGTTCCCGGGGACGTGGAAGCGCTCCTCACGCGCCCCGAGAAAGAGCCCGCCGGGTGGAGCAAGGAGGAAACCGAGAAGGCGCTCCGGTACTGGTTCCGCATCGCACCGGAAACGAAAGCCGCGCGCGACCGGATCGACGCGCTGAAGAAGCAGGTCCCCGCGGCCCCGACCACGCTCGTGATGCACGAGCGCCCCGCCGACCACCCGCGCCCGACGTTCCGGCACCACCGCGGCGAGTTCCTGGCGCCCAAGGAGGAGGTGAGGCCCGGCGTGCCCGCGGTCCTCCCGCCGCTGCCCCGGGGCGCCGAGGCGAACCGGCTGGCGCTCGCGCGGTGGCTGGTGTCCCCCGAGAACCCGCTGACGGCGCGGGTGACCGTGAACCGCCACTGGCACGCGCTGTTCGGGCGCGGGCTCGTGCGCACCCTCGACGACTTCGGCTACCAGGGCGAAGCCCCGACGCACCCCGAACTGCTCGACTGGCTCGCGGTGGAGTTCCAGACCCCCTCCGCCGAGAACGGAGAGAAGGGGCCTGGGGGGAGCGGTTCGTGGAGCGTCAAGCGGCTCCACAAGCTCATCGTGACCTCGGCGACCTACAAGCAGTCGTCGCGGGTGGCGCCCGAACTCCTGGCGCGGGACGCGGAGAACCGGTTGCTCGCGCGCGGCCCCCGGGTGCGGCTCGAAGCCGAACAGATCCGCGACTCGGCGCTCAAGGCCGCGGGGCTGCTCTCGCCCAAAATGTACGGGCCGAGCGTGTTCCCGCCGCAGCCCCCGGGGGTCACCACCGAGGGCACCTACGGCGGCCTCAACTGGCAGGTCAGCCCGGGCGAAGACCGCTACCGGCGCGGGCTGTACACGTTCGCCAAGCGGACCGCGCCGTACGCGATGTTCGGCACGTTCGACGGCCCGAGCGGGGAGGCCTGCACGGCCCGGCGCGAGGTCTCGAACACCGCGCTCCAGGCGCTCACGATGCTCAACGACGCGGTGCTGCTCGAAACCGCGCAGGCGCTCGCGAAGCGGGTGGTCGCGCACGAGGGCACGACCGCCGGGCGCGTCGAGTACCTGTTCCAGCGGTGCCTGGTGCGCAAGCCGACGGCCGCGGAAACCGCATCGGTGAGCACGTTCTACGAGGCCCAGCGGGCGCGGCTCGCCGGGGACCCGAAGCGCGCGGAGCAGATCGCGGGGGCCGGCGCCGGCGCCACCGAGCGCGCCGCGTGGACCGCCACCGCCCGCGCCATTCTGAACCTCGACGAGTTCATCACGCGCGAGTGAAACGAATGCGGAGTGCGGAACGCGGAATGCGGAATGAAAACAAAGGCAGCTTAACGACGCGGTGCTGCTCGAAACCGCTCAGGCGATGCGGAACGCGGAAGGCGGAACGAAAACAAAGGCAAGCATCCGAATCAATGGGGCTATTTCATGAGTTCGTCGCTTCCATCCCGCGCTCCGGGCTCCGCGCTCCGCGCCGGGGTGTCCCGCCGGCACTTCTTCCGGGACTGCGGGTACGGGATCGGTAAGGCCGCGCTCGCGTCGCTGCTGTGCGGGAGCGCCCGCGGGGCCGAGCCGCCCGCGGCGCCGGACCCGCTCGCCCCCAAGAAGCCGCACTTCGCGGGCAAGGCGAGAGCCGTGATCCACCTGTTCATGGCCGGCGCCCCGAGCCAGCTCGACCTCTTCGACTACAAGCCCGCGCTGGCGAAGCTCGAAGGGAAGCCGCTCCCGCCGGAGGTGATCAAGGGGCAGCGGTACGCGTTCATCCGCCCGGACGCGGCGGTGCTCGGCCCGCGGTTCAAGTTCGCCAAACAGGGGAAGTCCGGGGCCGAAATCTCGGAGGCGCTCCCGCACCTCGCGAAGGTCGTGGACGACGTGTGCATCCTGAAGGCGGTTCACACCGACCAGTTCAACCACGCGCCGGCCCAGATCTTCTTCAACACGGGGTTCTCGCAGCCGGGGCGGCCGTCCATCGGGTCGTGGGTGCTGTACGGGCTCGGGTGCGAGACGAAGCAGTTGCCCGCGTTCGTGGTGCTCTCGACCGGGGCCGGGATCAGCGGCGGCGCGGCGAACTGGGGCAGCGGGTTCCTCCCGGGCCTGTACGCGGGGACCCGGTTCCGCAACGGGGTCGATCCGATTCTGAACGTCGGCTCCCCGGCGGGCTTCGATACCGACCTCCAGAACGACACGCTCGACCTCGTCGCGGACCTGAACCGGAAGCACCTGGGGGCCGTGGGCGATCCCGAGATCGCGACCCGGATGGCGGCCTACGAGACCGCCGGGCGGCTCCAGACCGCCGCGCCCGAACTCACCGACCTCAAGAAAGAGGACCGAGCGACGCTCGCGCTGTACGGCGCCGACCCGGACAAGCCGAGCTTCGCGCGGGCGTGCCTGCTCGCGCGCCGGATGGTGGAGCGCGGGGTGCGGTACGTCACCATCTACCACGAGGGCTGGGACGCCCACTCCGACGTGGCCGGGAACTCGCGCACCAACTGTAAGGCCACGGACCAGGCGTCCGCCGCGCTCGTCACCGACCTGAAGCGCAAAGGGCTGCTCGACAGCACGCTCGTCGTCTGGGGCGGCGAGT
>DASWYH010000473.1:0-1834 GCA_036405095.1 Gemmata sp.
AAGACCTTCGAGCGCGACGGGCACAACCTGATCTGCCAGTGCCCGATCAGCTTCAGCCGGGCCGCGCTCGGCGGGTCGATCGAGATTCAGACACTCACGAACCAGAAGGTGACGATCGAGATTCCGAAGGGGAGCCAGACCCACGCGACCGTGGTCCGCGTCGCGAACCACGGGATGCCCTGGCTCGACGACTCCCGGCGGAAGGGCGACCTGCTCGTTCAGTTGGTGGTCGAGACGCCGACGAAGTTGTCCCCGGAACAAGAGGAGCTGTTCCGCAAGCTGGCCGAGCTGGAGGGCACTTCGGTTGCCGGGCCGCGCAAGGGAATCTTCGGCAAATTGAAGGATCTCGTGAGCGGTGACGGGCCTCCAACAAAAGACGAGAAGAAGTGATAGGGAATAGTGGTCAGTGATTAGAAAGCAAGAAACGCCCTTAGTTTTGAGAGAACGTAAAACGACACACTGACCGCTGACTTTGTACGACCCCGTGCGGTGGGCCGGAGCGTTGCGGGCCCACCATCATTTAGCCGCACCGGTGGGACCGCGCAGACCCGTCCCGCCCAACACCGAAACACCTATGGCCGACGAAACACCCGCTGAACCCGCTCCGCCCGCCGCAGACGCTTCCGAACTCGTCGCGGTCCGCGCGAAGCTCGAAGCGACCGAAACCGAGTTGAACAACTACAAGCTCAAGCTCGCGGACTTCGACAACACCCGCAAGCGGTTGCTCCGCGACGCCGAGAACGACCGGAAGTACGCGGCCGAGGCGCTCGTCAAGGAGCTGCTCCCCGCGATCGACAACCTCGACCGCGCGGTGGAAGCGGCGAAGCGGGCCGGCGACTCGGGCTCGCTGGTGGTCGGCGTGCAGGCGACCTACGCCCAACTGCTCGATGCGCTGAAGCGTCACGGGGTGGTGCGCATCGTGTGCGAACCCGGCACACCGTGCGACTTCAACCAGCACGAAGCCGTTGGGCAGCAGGCCGGAACCGAGTTCGCGCCGGGGAGCGTCGTGCAGGTGCTCCAACACGGGTTCCGGTTCCACGACCGCGTTTTGCGCCCGGCCTCCGTGCTGGTCGCCTCCGAGTGATGGGTTCCACGCCCGGCGGCCAAAGGGCAGGTCGCCGGGCGGCTCACTCGCCTTGGCTTATCATTCCCCACCATCACTCACGACACCAACGATGCCGACTTACGATTACCGCTGCACCGCGTGCGGACACACGTTCGACGAGTTGCAGAAATTTTCGGACCCGGTGCTGACCAAGTGCCCCGCGTGCAAGAAGAACAAGCTCGAACGGCTGTTCGGCGGGGGCGGCGCGATCATCTTCAAGGGCGGCGGGTTCTACGAGACGGATTACCGCCGGGCCGGTGAGAAGCCCGAAGCCGCCGAAACGGGCGGGAGCGAAAGCAAAGAAACCAAGAGCGAAGCGCCGGCGGCCGACAGCGCCCCGAAGGCCGAGCCGAAGAGCGAAAGCAAGGGCGAAAAGAAGAGCGGCGGGGCGAAGAAAAAAGACAAATGAGGTGCGGTTGCCCGGGTTGTTGGGGGAATTTCCGAAGTCGGGAGAGGACGGAACCGATGAATAAGGTGCAATGTCCGATCTGTGACGCGGCCATGCCGGGGAGCTGGCAGGAGTACCCCGACTACCCGTTCTGTTCGGCGCGGTGTCGCAAGATCGACCTGGGTCGGTGGCTCGATGGGAAGTACCGCGTGCCCGACCCGAACCCGCCCGAAGAGAGCCCGACGCCCGAACAGGGCGCAGACGACTGACCCGCTTGTCGCTTTGACGGCCGATCCTCCGGCCGATTATTCATAGATAGCACCGAAGGCCGCGCGTTCGCA
>DASWYH010000474.1:0-5985 GCA_036405095.1 Gemmata sp.
TCAGCGGGCTGCACGCGGACGTGATGTAACCGCCGGGGACGAGTTCGGTGGTGGGGAACCGCTTCGCGTCCGGGCTGCCGGCCCGGCGGGTCGTGCGCTCGACACGCCACGGCTCGAACGGGCTGATGCGGAACACCTTTGCCGCCGCGCCGTGCTCAGGGATATCGAGCGTCACAGCCGAAACCGCAACTGCCGGATTGCGCTTCAGGTAATGATCCGGAAGTACAATTTGACGCAGGTGTTGGCTGTTGGTCGCGGTGAACCACCGCTGATAATTGTCCGCGCTGAGCCCATATTGTCCGCCGGAACTGGTGGGCTCAAGACTCGCGGGCACGTCGGGCCTGAACCGAAGCCCTCGATTGCGGAGGTTGATAACAGGGGCACCGGGCTTTTGACCCGACTTCACGACACCGCCGTCACTTCCGCAAACACCGTACACCCAGTTATCGAGCCCCCACTGGAGGCTGTTCAGCATCTGCTGAATGTTCGCGGTGTAGAACCCGGTGTAAAGAACGGTGGTCTTGTCCGCTTTGCCGTCGCCGTCCGTGTCTTCGAGGTAAAGTAGGTCCGGCGCGACAGCGACGAGCAATCCGCCTTTGTAAGGCTGTACGCCCATCGGGAACCGCAACGTTTCGGCGAACGTCGCCACGGTTTCAAATACGCCGTCCCCGTCACGGTCTTCGAGGCACTTGATCTTGCCCCGGGTCTCATTGCCGGTGCCCACACCACCGTTCGGATACCCGCGCATCTCGCACACGAAGAGCCGCCCCTTTTCATCAAAGCACATCGCAACGGGATCAACGATTGCGGGCTCCGCGGCGACCAATTCCGCTTTGATGCCATCGGGCAACTTGAACGTGGCACGCTCTTCGTTTGGCGTGAGCGGTCCGGGGGGCTTGGGTAACTCGCTCACCTCTCCCGCCAGTTGCTTCACCTTCGCGGTGATGGCATCTTCGATTGTCGGGCTCCATTTGCCGGGCATCCCGTAATAGATCTGCGACGAGTCCGCTTCGTACCCGCCTTCCTTCAGGACGCGCGCGCTGGGGATGTAAGCCATCACGTCGTTCGCGTAACCCATCACCCACAGCGCGCGTCTCGTGGGGATATCCTTCTTCAAACGCAACTGGTAATCGATAACCACCTCGCCACCGAGCGCGACCCACAGCACCTGATCGCCGAGCGCCCACGTTTGAACCGGATAGTGCGGGTAGGTGTCGTCGATCTTGCCCTTAGCGTCGAGTTGCTTCAGAAGTCGCTCGGCCCGTTTTTGAACCGCGTGTGTTTTGCTCAGCGTATCGGCGGCGAGTTGGGCCTTCGTGGGCACCGACTCGAATTTCAGCGGTATGACCTCGTATCGGGCGGCAAATCTCCCGCTAATGGGCTTCGCGGTTTTCACAGCGCCCGCAACGGTCCCTGCGAGGTCTTTTCCGTACTGCTCACAGAGCTCAATCTTCCCACGCGGAAGCGGGTTGGCGTCCGCGCCGCACCCGGTCCAGAACATTGCGACCGCGCCCGGGAAGGCGTTCTCAACCCCGATCTGAGCGAAGCCCGCGAAGTCCCCGCACCACTGCAAAAAGCTGAGCGTGGTGTTGTGACACGCATAGCCGAACACCACGGCAACCGGGCGCCCGTTCGCCCCTTCGGCAACGAGAACAGGAACGGTGTGATCGACCGGCCCCGCCGGGTTGCGCCCGTTGATGATGCCCTTCTCCGTCGGCTCGCGCCGGTTCACCGCGAACGCGGCTTTCCCCGCGCCGTACTTGAGCGATACGGGCTTCAGATCTTTCAGGCTCGCGCCGATCAGCTCGATAAGATCCGCTTGCAGCTTCTGGGTGTACGCATCGATTTTTGCCGCGTCCGCTTTCGTGAGGGGGTACATGTCGAGCAGGTTTTCACGGATCACCGGCCCGCAGTGCGTGTGCGAGGCGCTCAGAACGAGTTCGGCGCGCTTGATCCCGTACTTCTTTTCAACCGCCGAGGCGACCTCGCTCCCGAGCGCGCGAGGGATGCCGATCAGGTCAGTCGTGACCAACACGAGCCGCTTGCCGCTTGCGTCTTCGAGACAAAGCGCTTTCGCGTGAAGGTCGTGAACTTTCCCCTCTGCCGGCTTCGTGCGGGCGGCGTAGCCCGCCATCCACACCGGTTCCGCCGGCGTAATGACTTTCGTCGCGGTGCCGGCCTTGTACTCAGGCGCATCAGCGGCACAGATCGGCGCACCGGCCGCGAGCGCAGCAACGCAAACGAGTAGCGTTTTCATGGCTTCCCCTTCCCTTCCGCTTTCAGCAACTTCCGCATCGCCGCAAGAAGAACCTCTTCCGAACCCGGGCCACTCAGAGCAACGGTCGGCTCGTATCCCCCTTCGAGATAGGCTTTCGCGGTCGGTATGTACCCCGGACCGCCGTCGCCGTAGGCCGCGACGTTCACCACCGCACCGGGGCGCATCTGCTGGGCCGCGAGTTGGTACTCGATGAACGCCTCTCCCGGCAAAAACAGACTCAACACCTGGGCTCCGAAATCCAGGCAACCGAGCTCAATTGGAACGGCTTGGCGCTTGAGCCATGCGAGTTGAAAAGCGGCGTTGTTGCGCTTCGCAGCGGCGGCTTTTGGATCGGTGAGCACCTTTGTGCTCTCCGCCTCTCCGAACGCAGGCTCCTTGCGCGGTGGGAGTTTCACGGCTTCCACGCGCCACTCGAATTCCTTCGCGGCCCGGCGCTCCGTGTGCTTCCACGAAGCAACCATGCCGGCGTGAATGCGGTCGCGGAGGATCGCGCGGTTCTCCTTCGCGCCGTCGTTGTACTTGCCCGCCGTGACGTTCCCGCCGCAGCCGTTGAAGAACACCTGAAACACTTTCGACTCGTCCGCGAACTTTTGGCGCGCGAGGCCACAGAAATCGGCGCTGACGCGCCCGTCGCCGTAATAGCTCATGGGGTGGCAGGCGTAGAAGTGAAGGCCCGCGAGCGGTTGCTCGCCGTCCCAGAAGCTGAGGGTGCGCAGTTTCGGGTCGATCAGTCCCTCTGGGGCCTCGCGCGCCTCCTTGACTTTAGTCGCGCTTGTGCGGGTGAATTTCACTTTCCCGTCTTCGCCCAAGACACGCCGATTGGAGGCAACATTCTTCACTTCGGCTTCGCCTGTACCGACATGAGTGAACCGCACGGACGTTACAAGAGACGCCTTGAGTGCTTCTGCACACTTCTGCACGCTCCTATCGAAGAACTTCAAGCTGAGTGAGGTCGGCGCGTGCGCCGTTGCGATGAGCTTTTCTGCTTCCGTGTCAGCGAACGGTGCGTTGTGTGGGTGAACGCAGTGCAGCGACACGCGCTCGGGGGTGGTGTGCGCGGCCTCCGCGAGGGCTTTGCGCCAGGTGCGGAACGCTTCGTTGCGCAACCCCGTCCAATCCACCGCGCACAAAACTACCGGCTTACCCGCGCCTAAAAGGACGACACCCAACGCCTTGAGTGGATCATCAGTCCCCCGCGCGGGAGCAATCCACCCGCCGCAAAGCGGGTGATCTTCGGGCGGGGTGACATCGCACGCAAACGTGGCGAGATGCAGCGGGGGCATGTTTTACCGCATGGGGGCTAGAAGTACGGCAAAAAACGGCGCCCGCATTATGCCATCAGTCGCGTGCCGTGTCTCGCTCCAAGTCTGCGTTCTCTTCACGTTCCGAGCGCATCGACTCCTTCTTCGTGGGCAGATAGCGCCACACAAGAGCAAACAGGATCAGCCCACCGCCGGCCCACATCCACACGCTCGGCGTGTCCTTTTCGGGTGTTATCAGGTAAGCCCAAATGGGGTTCAGGAGCGGCTCGAGTAGCGTCACGATCGCTGCTTCTTGTGGCGAAACGGCGCGAAGGCTGCGAGCGAACAGCCAGTACGGAAGTGCCATCTGAGCCGCTCCGAATACCACCAAGACCCCGACCTGTCTTGCGGTCGGCGCGGTGACCCACGCCCAGCACACTTCGGGGCCATCGCGGAAGCACACGAACAGCCCGAGGGTAAGCGCCGTGCCGAGGAGGTTGAGTGCGACGAGCCACGCCGGGGAGTGATCACACAACGCCCGCAAGAACAGCACAACGACCGCGTACACGACCCCACTTCCGACACCCATCAGGAGGATCAGGATCTGGGTTTGCTGCTCCGCGGGTGGAAGAGCGCGGGGCCAGTTTCCGGCCACAATTACCACAGCCCCGGCGGCACCGAGTAGCACCGTTTCCCACCCGCGCCGGTCTACCGGTTCGTGAAGTACCAGCACCGCGAACACGTACACCCAAAGCGGTGCCGTGTTCTGCAAGAAAATCGCGTTGGCGGCCGGGCCGAGCCCGAGGGCCGAGAGGTACAGCCCGCTCATCACGGCGAACACGACCATCATCAATGCCATGCGCGGGCGGAACGTCATCTCGCCCCGGCGCACGAGCATCAGTACAATCGTTCCACCAAAAAGGCCACGGTAAAAAGCGATTTGAAGCGGGGAGAGTTGTGGAGCGTCCAGGCCAAACCCGAGCGGTTCGCGAAGAACCCTCATGAAAACGCTGCCGAGGCTCCATAAAACCGCAGCGAGGATAAGCCCGAGCCGAGCTGGCGTGCGGGAGTTGGAAGCGGCCACCATCAATCACCAGGGATCGCCCGACCGCCCCCAATCGAAGCGGTCAAGAGGGTGATTATTGCCGCGCGGTGCCCCGGTGACCAACCAGTTTCGCGGAGCCGCTCCGCGTTACCGCTGCAGACGGTTGTTCCCTAGGTCCGGGAAGCCCCGTGTCCGAACGGACCTGGCTCGTGCACAGTGTGAGGAGAAACGTACCCGCCCCCAGCACCCACGGCCACACACTTAACTTGGGCTTAGAAATGGGCGCACCTCCGCGTACATTTCCGTTAGGCCCGAAATCGTGGCTGTCGCCTTCAGGCAGAACCGGTGGCGCGGCCGGCCCTGATGACTTGGTGAGCGGGGTCCGGTGATCGGCTCGCGTCGGCATCTCCGGGGGCGAAACGCTGACTGAAGCCGGCTGAGAGTGCTCGTCCGCGAACGAGGGCAAGCTCGTTGCGAGCCCCGTCGCCGCGAGCGCCTCCCCCAAACGTCCCGCGCTCTGAACCCGTGCACGTGGGTCGCAGGCCAGGGTCGCGTCGATGAGATCGGCGAGCACCGCCGGGACCGAGGGAACGACCGACTGCACAGGACGGAATGTGCCGTGAGCCTTATCGCGGATCACCTCGTCGTGCGTCCCGCCGGGGAACGGCAACTCGCCGGTCAGCAGGTGGTACAGGGACGCACCGAGCGCGAAAATGTCACTGCGCCCATCCACGAGGTTCGCATTGACCGCCTGCTCGTAGGGCATGTAATAGGTGGTGCCCACGCCCTGATGTATCGCGGTCAGCTGCGCGTCGTCGTTGAGGCGCTTGGCCAGCCCCAGGTCGGCGAGTTTGGCAACACCGCTCGGGTGCAAGAGGATGTTGTCCGGCTTCACATCACGGTGAACGTAAGACCGCTCGTGAAGAAACGCGAGCGCTTGAGCTATATCAATACCGATCTGCACCACCATCCCGACAGGAAGACGGCCGATGCGGGTGAGAGCGCCGTGGGCGGTCGGCCCATCAATGTATTCGAGTACGAGGTAGTGCTTGCTGACGTCCGGGTCGAAGCCCGACGCGTAACCCTGAACGATCGCGGGGTGGTCGAGGACACGGCTGAGCCGCGCTTCGCGGTAGAAGCGGCCGACGAACTCGGGCAACCCCGCGAGGTGGTCGGCGAGCAGTTTCACCGCAACCGGCCGGTCGGTTGCTACTTCGTAACTTTGGTACACGGCGCTCATACCGCCCCGGCCGATCTGTCGAAGCAAGCGGTAGCCGGCGACGCTCCGTAGCACCGCCGATGAGCCGGCGCTCGGCGAGTTCGTGTCGCCCTCCGTCATCGGAGCACCTCCCTGGTACCCGAGGCAAGAACACATGGGGAAAGTGACGGCTCCACGCCGCACACAAGGCGTCTGGGCATCC